>JAUYJN010000030.1 GCA_030700255.1 Candidatus Peregrinibacteria bacterium
ATTTGGGGTAAAGTGTACGATGATCGTGGTATGGGGAATACTCCAAGTAGAGACGCTTTATGTGGCTATCCACAAGCATCTCGCGAATGCCAAAGTATTGGCGAAGGTTGTGATGATGGAGTCGGTGCCTACGCCTTCTGCTCGGAGAAAGAAAACTTTCTTGGAATCGGTGAGCCGAAAAGAGTCGTAATCTGCATTTCGCAGCAAACCGATGATCCGAAAATGGCAGAAGAAATTTTCAAAACATTCAAGTGGATTGACTAAAAATAGTATAAGAATCGGATAAGTCATCCCTTCCAACGTTAATATCGATATTAACTCAAATCCGTCCAATTCAAACGCTATGATAGATAATCATGGATATCCTCAAAAGTGTTCACGTGAACACTCTTAGCCCCGTTCAAGGGCTCAAACAAGCCATTTCTATTTTTAATCACATCATTCGTCAATCGGATAGGGGAATAAATGACGCTGAAAAGAATTTAGAAATGTCCTATGTTTCACCAAGTAGAAATGTCCTATTCTCATATTTTTAAGTGGTTAATGATTTGAATTCATGCACTTTTTGTTGCTGAAATAAGTGCGCTGAACTAGGCATCGGTACCTTTAAGCCTTTCCGTCTACCGTCTTTTCCCACCCGTTTCCTAGCTTTCAAAAGTGTGCGGTCGCACACTTTTAGGCTCGTTTAATGGCGGAGGGAAGCCTTTTTTTAAACATAGATTTGAGCGTTAAAATGCAAACTGCATTCAATAGCTGATGCGAGCCAAAACTAAATAGAAATAGGAATTATTTTTTACCTATATCCCACAATTTAATATGAAAAATCCTATTATTCGTTGTTTTGAGCGAATAAAATGACATTTAAGGGTCGTTTTAAGGTTGACTACGCGGGTAAAAAAGTGTGTTACAGGCGACTGATAAATGTCGGTAAAATGGCTTGACTAAGCGGTTGACTCGTCATAATGCGCAGGTAGAAGCCAAAAAAAACGAATTGACAGTAATTATATTTATTTTTTTGGCTTAGAAAGGACTATAAATAAAAAACATTTGAAATGTATAGGCATTGTTGCCTATAATTCCGTGCGGTTTTTTATTATTTCCTAATCCAAAAGGTTATGACTAAAATGGATCTAGTTAATGCTATGGCTGATGCAGCAGGTATTACTAAAAAAGCGGCTGGAGAAGCTCTAGATGCTCTTCTATCTGCAGTTACTGCTTCTCTTAAAAAGGGAAACAACGTAACTATTACCGGTTTCGGTACTTTCCGTGTTTCTCACAGAGCAGCACGAACTGGAGTTAATCCAAGGAACCCAAGCCAAAAGATCAAGATTCCTGCTATGAAAGTTCCTGCTTTCAAGGCTGGTAAATCTCTAAAAGATGCAGTTAGATAACTCTAACCTTCTTTTTTAGAAGAGTCTTTTATAAGAATAAGGCCCCGTAGTACATTAAATACTGCGGGGTTTTTTCGTTATTTTTTTTAAAACCTCAGTTGCATTTTTGAGCCAATTCTATATCCTTGATTTCGCTATGAAAGATAAACTCGAAAAAATAAAAAAGGAGGCCCTCGAAACATTACCAAAGCTGAATACGCTCGATAGTATTCAGGAGTATGATGTAAAGATCTTTGGTCGAAAGGGTGATATGACAGAAGTTCTTTCGGGTATGAAAAATTTATCCGCAGAAGAAAAGCCGGTTATAGGAAAGTATGCAAACGAAATAAAAATAGAACTTGAAACGGCCTTCGCGCTCCGCCGCAGCGTAGTTGAAAAAGAAGAATTAGAAAAGTCACTTGCAGAGGATTGGATAGACTTAAGCGCGCCAGGCCGCGCCCCTGTATCCGGAACTATCCACCCCCTAATGCAAACACAATCCGAAGTGGAAACAATATTTAATTCTATGGGGTTTATGGTCGCGGACGGATTTGAGGTTGAATCGGAACACTACAATTTTGATGCGCTCAATATCCCAAGTCATCATCCGGCACGTGATATGCAAGATACATTTTTCCTAGACAAAAAAGCTGATCCGGAATTCGGCAAACTCGTACTTAGAACTCACACATCGCCGGGACAAATACGAAACATGCAAAAATATGGAGCTCCACTCAGACTAATCATACCTGGGCGAGTTTTCCGTAATGAAGCTCTGGACGCAACACATGAACATTCATTTGATCAGGTGGAGGGGTTGCTCGTTGATGAGAATATTTCAATCGCTTCTCTCAAAGGAGTTATGAAAGAATTTTTAACAAAACTTTTCAAAAAAGAAGTTAATGTAAGGTTTCGACCGGGATATTTCCCATTTGTAGAGCCGGGATTTGAACTCGACTTCTCATGCCTACTTTGTGATGGCAAGGGTTGTAGAACCTGCAAAGACACAGGCTGGGTAGAATTCATGGGATCCGGAATGGTTCACCCAAAAGTCCTCGAAGCAGGAGGGATTGATTCAAAAAAATACCAAGGATGGGCGTTTGGCTTTGGCCTCGACCGACTCCTAATGATGCGCTACAAAATAGAAGACATCCGCAACCTCCGCAGCGGAGACCTCAGATTCGTAACACAATTTAGATAAATGAAACTCTCACTCAACTGGATAAAAAAATTCGTAGACCTACCTGAATCTGATGCAAAAGAGCTGGGAAACTTACTCACGCTCAGAACGGCAGAGGTTGAAAGTGTTGAAAATGAAGCAGAGTTATTTGAAAATATGTACATTGCTGAAGTAACTAAAATTGAAAAGCATCCTGATGCTGACAAGTTATCGGTATGTGAATTAAGCGTTGGGAAGGAAAAAAGAACCCTCGTATGCGGTGGCCAAAATTTGAAAGAGGGAATGTTAATTGCTTATGCTGACAAAGGGTCAAAAGTAAAATGGCATGGTGAGGGTGAATTGGTAAAAATTGAATATGCGAAAGTACGAGGGATTTTGAGCGAAGGTATGATTTGTGCAGGTGAGGAGATAGGTCTCGAATGCGATAATCCTGAGGGTCAAAAATTCGTTCGAATAAAAGACTTAAGCGATACGAAAGCAAAACCCGGGACTCCTCTTGCAAAAGCACTAAATAAAGATGACATCATTTTTGAAATAGACAATAAGTCCCTAACTCACCGACCGGATCTTTGGGGGCACTATGGTTTTGCGCGGGAGTTTGCGGCGATTATGAAAAAACCACTCAAGGCGCTAGATGAAAAATTTGATTTCCCGAAAGATAAAAGTCCTCTAAAAATTAATTCAAAAGATAAAAAGGCTTGTCCGTATTTCGGAGGCGCTATAATAACTAATGTAAAAATAGAAGAGTCTCCACAGTGGATAAAATCACTTCTACAAGCTGCAGGTGTTCGCCCTGTAAATAATATAGTAGACATTACAAACTATGTAATGCTCGAGCTTGGGCAGCCTATGCATGCCTACGATAGAAGTTTTGTCGCAGAGGATTTCTTGGAAGCTCGATTTGCAAAAAAAGGTGAAAAACTAGAAACGCTAGATCATAAAGAAAGAGAATTATTAGATACTGATTTGGTAATTGCAAACTCCAAAAAGGTACTCGGCCTTGCCGGAGTTATGGGAGGGGTGAATTCTGAAATAAAAGACGAAACAACTGAAATAATTTTAGAAGCGGCGAATTTTGATGCCGTTACCGTTAGACGAACAAGTACATACCACGGGCTTCGCACTGACGCCGTTCAAAGGTTCGAAAAGAGTCTTGATCCGCTGTTTGCCAAGCAAGCCCTGATACGAGCTTGTCAGCTAATAAATGAGCTGTGCCCAAATGCAAAATTCGAAGGTGGGCTTATTGAATTTGATGAATACAAAGTCCCAAATATAGAAATTAAATTGGATCCGTCTATTGTAAAAAAAGTAATCGGGGCGGATATAGATGAAAAAGAAATGATTGATTCGCTCACACGACTAGGGTTCACCGTCAAAAAAGGCAAAGTACTTAATGTAAAAGTGCCCTCTTGGCGTGCGACCAAAGACGTGGATATAGCGGAAGATTTGATCGAGGAGATAGCGCGTATGCACGGATATGAAAATATCGAGGCCAGTCTTCCACCCCTTCCTATCCTTCCGCCAAGAGATTTTCCCGAAAGGGCTCAGAAACATATCGCTCGAAAGATACTTGCACTAGGGCTAAATTGCAGCGAGATCCTAAGTTATTCGTTTTACTCGGAAAAAGATGTAAATTTCTGCATGCTAGATGAGGCGAGGCATCTTCGAGTAGATAATTATCTATCAGAAGATCAGACCCATATGAGGGTAACGCTCGTTCCAAATATGTTAAAAGCCGTATATTTAAATTTAAAATACCAAGATGCTGTAAGAATTTTTGAATTCGGACGAACATATATTGAGAATGGATACATGCCAATAGAAGAAAAATATCTATGTGCAATGTTTGCTGAAAAGGGGAAAAAGAAGAAGTCGGGACCTCTGGATGAATTGTTCTATGATGCCAAGGGGGCGCTTGAGACGTTTCTCAAAAAACTTGGGGCTGAAAAGTACCAATTAGTAAAAACGTCAAATCCACCGGCCTACTCTCATCCTAATAAATGTTTAGAAATAAAATATCGTGGCAAAAGCATAGGGCATGTATTTACACTGCACCCAATCGTTGCAAAAAAATATCAAATCGAAACTCCACCGGCAATATTTGAAGTAAATTTCAGTCAAATTATCGCTTCCGGACTCGATGAAATATCATACAAAGCTCTGTCAAAACTGCCAAGTCTAAGTTTTGATATTTCTGTAGTTCTAGATGAAAAGACGGAGACCTCTGAGGTTGAAAAAACAATAAGAAATCAAGGTGGGAAGCTAATAAAACAAATTGAACTATTTGATATATATCAAGGAAGTAATTTACCAAATGGTAAAAAATCATTGGCATTTAAAATTTTGATGCACTCAGATGAAAGAACTCTCACAGATACGGATATGGCGGATATACAAAAAAAGATATTCGACCAATTGATAAAACAGGGTGGTGAAATTCGTGGTCTATAAAAAAAATTATGAACAACAATTTCGAAACTAAAAAAATTGGTGCAACCAAAGGAGAGGCTAAAAAAAATAGTGATTCATTGCTGAAATCATTTCCAAAAAAGCTCAAATGGAAAAAAATATTTATTCCGGAAAGTTTAAATTGGAGAACATTTGGAAATAAAAACCGGAGAGATGTAAATATAAAAAAATGGATACTTTTAATATGTTTAGGTGGGCCACTATTTGGAATAGTTTTGTTTTTTCTTATGGTGGTATATTTTTCAATAGGACTTCCTGATGTAAAAAATTTGGATCAATACAGAGAGTCTCAAAGTACATTTATATATGATAGAAATGGAGAGGAGCTATATGCAATTCATGGAGATGAAAACAGAGAATCTATAAAATTATTCGATCGGGAAAACCCTGCGTTCAAAAAAGGAAAATGTAGAAAAGAAGCTGATCTATGTACAACTTCAGATGGTTACAAATACATAGTCTTGGCAACTATTGCGATTGAAGATGACAGATTTTATGACCACAATGGATTCGATGCAGAAAGGCTCCTCAAGGCGATCGTTTCTCAATTTTTGCCAACTGTAAGGGCTCGCGGAGGCTCGACTATCACTCAACAATATATAAAAAACACCCTACTCTCACCTGAGCGTACTATTTCAAGGAAGTTCCGCGAGCTTATTCTCGCTGTAAAATTAGAAAATGTTTTCAACAAAGAAGAAATTATGGAGCTATACCTAAATAGTATTCCATATGGATCCAATGCATACGGGATAGAGCTTGCTGCAAAAACATATTTCAATAAAGAGGCTAAAGATTTAACTTTAGCGGAAGCAACTATCCTTGCGTCTCTTCCAAATGCCCCTACGAGATATTCTCCATATGGGGACTATCGATATCCAAAATTACTAAAAACTTTTTCGGAAAAAGAACTGAAGCGTGGAAACATAGAATCGGAATCAGACTTAAATAATGAATTCATTCGTGGGCTACTTGGTACAGTCGTATATTTAGATCAGAGTATCGCCATAGAGGCCGCGACAAAAGAAGGCGAGGCGGCGGAGGCGGTGAGTGAGGACACGGCCCCTGAAAACGAAGAGGTTGTGAGGAAATTACGCTCAACTCCACTTACTGCAAAACTTGGTCCAAATGTAATATATATAAAAGGTCGTACCGACCTGGTACTCCAACGTATGACAGATCTTGGATATATTACCGCTGAAAAATCGCAAAGTGCGCTTGAAGAATCTTGGAACAAAGAGTTCACTCGTGCTAGAGAAAACATACTTGCCCCACATTTTGTTTTGTACATAAAGCAAGTTCTTGAAAATCAATATGGCAAAGAAGTACTTGAACAAGGTGGGCTTAAAGTTTATACGACTCTGGATAATGAATTACAGAAACTCGCTGAAGAGGCGATTCAAGAAAGACATGAATTTAATATAACAAATTATGATGCCGGTAACGCGGCACTAATGGCATTCGATCGTTCAACCGGAGAGGTTCTTGCTATGGTTGGATCGGCAGATTATTTTGATGAAGATATTGATGGAAGTGTAAATATGGCTACCAGTTATATCCAGCCCGGGTCTTCATTTAAACCGTTTGTTTATGCGCTCGCATTCGCTCGCGGCCTACTCCAACCGGCTACAGTTCTATATGACGTCCCTACAAAATTTGGTGGAGAGCAGCATGTTGTTGATAATTATGATGGATTATTTACCGGTCCAATTCCTGTTCGGCGCGCCCTCGCTCAATCTAGAAATGTAACTGCGGTAAAGACATATTTCTTGATTGGAGTACAAGAACCTATAGTGGAATTAGCGGAAAAAATGGGAATTGAATTTTTGGATGGAGCAACGGAACACGGATCCTCGCTAGCGCTCGGCTCCGCAGAAGTGAAATTCTCAAGTCTAGTTGAGGGATTCATGACTATGGCAAATTACGGAGTTCACAAAGACCCGATAATGATTTTAAAAATAGAAAATAATGAAGGTGAAATTTTGGAAGAAATTGAAGTAGCCAAGGTTAGGGAATCTGATCCACCTGTAGAATTTGGAAATATAATAGGTGAAGAGATTGAACTTGATGGCCCTGATAATTTAACAGAATTAACTCCTGAACCGATTCCGGAATTTGACCCGCCATCAAATCCAAGTAGCGTCTCAAATGAAGAATTTGCTCTAGATCCACAGGCGGCTTATTTAATTACAAATATCTTATCAGATACAACGAATAGGCTCGGCCCAAACCTAACCATCCCGGGATGGCCAAATGCGGCAAAAACCGGAACGAGCAATAAACGTTTTGACAATGGAACTCCTGACTTTAGGGGGGACGATAAAATTCTCCCTAGCAATACTTTGGCAATGGGCTACACAAATGAAATAGTAGCTGGAGTTTGGGCCGGAAATACAGACGGCTCTGTAATGAGATGGAATGCGAACGGATACGACACAGCGGCTCCTATGTGGAAAAAATTCATGGTAGGCGCTCACGAATATTTAGCAAAAGAAAAAGGCCTTACACCAACATCTTTTCAAACTCCATACGGTATAACAAAGGTAAGCGTAAGCAGCGCCTCAGGACTACTTGCCAATCCGGAATCAACACCTGAAGAATCGATAGTTGAAGATTTATTTGCTTCATATGCGATCCCAACACAAGTTGAAGATAAATTTATGAAAGTAGCGATAGATTCAAAGACAAAAAAACTTTGGACTGAACACTGCCCTATCCAAAACAAAGTAGAAAGAGATATGGAGCTGCACGAAACTTTATTTGGAGACTTCCCCGGTTGGCAAGCAGGGGTCGACACTTGGGCGGAAGAAAACGATATGCTAATTCCAAAAGAAGTTTGCGATGATGACTATCAACGAGAATTCGAAGTCGACCCAACTATTACAATTTTAGCACCATTTGATTTTGGAGAAGTACCATTCAAACCATTTCAAGTTTACGTATATGCAACTTCACCAAATGGGATATCAAATGTAGAATTTTACCTCGGAGACCAACTACAATTCCAAGACAAAGCCGCCCCTTACATAGGTAGTATTCGGCCTCCGGTAACGGCTGCCAACGGTTCTAAGCGCAACATCACAGTGCGAGCTTTCGACAGTTATGGTTTTTCAAAAGACGCCACTATCGAAGTAAGATTCGACGATCGCCTAGGGAAAATAGAAAAGCCGGAAGGCTTCGACCAGCTCTATACTACGACACCAGCTACTGAATAAACAATGAAGACCTGTCAATGCCCTTCCAAAAATATTTCAAACTTGTAATCCGATAAAATAAGGGGTAAGATTAGGGTGTAACAATTTCACCCCATAAATATGGAAAAAAAATCTAAAAGCAAAAAGGTTAACTTTATGATCAGATACGAAATACTTACCGAGCTGGAAGGGTTCGTAGATAGCGGCAAAAGAAGTGATTTTGTAAATGCAGCTTTAGAAAAAGCTATATCACTATTAAAACGAGAAATTGCTTTCAAAGAAATGGATAAATTAAAAAAAGAATTGAATTTGAAGATGACAACTGAAGAGATAATTAAATTAAAAAATTATGGGCGGAAGTAATAAGAAATGTATAATTGATTCTTCAGTAGCAATAAAATGGCTTCTAAACGAAGAAGATTCTGAGATCGCCATGCATTTGCGAAATTTATATAAACACGACTTGATAGATATCATCGTTCCGAGTCATTTTTACTGGGAAATATGCAACGTTATGGCCAGAAAGGCAAGCGCCGGAGCCTTACGCTTTTTTTCTGAGTTAAGAATGTCAGATATTTTAGAAGTTCGCCTAACCAATAGAAATGCTTTAATGGCATGTAAGCTCATGGAAAAATATCCAAAAATTTCATTTTATGATGCAAGCTACCATGCTCTTGCAATTTTAGAAAAAGGCATATTTGTCACAGCCGATCAAAAATATTATGAAACAATGCGAGAGGAAGGAAGCATAATTTTATTGAAAAATTATAGCTTCAACTAATTCACTAGCTATTTAAACCTACGAAGGCCTAAAATTCCTCCCAAATTACTTGGTTTCTGATTTCATGATGAAACAAAACTTCAGCCGGTTTCACCTGAGTGCCAAGTGTTTGAGGGCTACGCATGGCAACCTCACGTTTTAATTCGCCATATTTTTCTTTGTTTTCAATGCCAAGAATTTTTTCTATAAATTCACTTCCATCATATAGATCAAGCGCTTCATAAATAGTTCCCGGAAGCACCTTTCTATCGCGTGTAATTAGCCCTCTATTCATTTCATCGAGCTTTTGCTCACTCGCCTCTATTCCAGCGAGTCCCGCGCTTAGGATCGCATAAAATGCAAGGTATGGATTCACATCCGGAGCAACGCTCCGCACTTCTATGCGGGCTGATTTTTCATTCCCAAGTGGCACACGAATCATAGATCCACGATCGACCGCAGACACTTTAATTGCGTTCGGAGCTTCGAAATTCGGATCAAGGCGGCGGTACGCATTCACGCTAGGATTTATGATAAGACACAGCCCCGGTGCGTAATACAAGACTCCGGTTATACACCTATGAGCGACCGAAGAAAGAAGCATGTCGCCCTGTTCACTATAAAAAATATTTTTTCCATCCTTCATAAAGGACATATTTGTGTGCATTCCACTTCCATTGATTCCGGCGATTGGTTTCGGTAGAAAGCATGCTGTATACCCCATAGATTTGGCTACTTGTCGCGCCGTAAGCTTGTAGAGGAGAATCTGATCCGCTGTAGTCACGACGTCCGTATATTTAAAGTTTATCTCAAATTGAGACGGCGCAACCTCCGGATGATCTTTTTCATTTTCAAACCCAAGTGCCCTCTGCACCTCTGCAACTTTATCTATAAATTTTCTAAGTTTATCCTGAGGTAAGGTATTAAAATACCCACCCTTCGTCGCATAATGAAATCCACCATTTTCTTTGAAATTCTGCTCAGCATCCACTCCTTCAAAAAGAAATCCTTCGATTTCCGGAGCAACATTTACAGTTACTCCCTGCTCAACTCGAAGTTTTTCTGAAAGGGTATAAAGCTCTGCACGGTAATCTGATCCATAGAGAGAGCCATCTTTATCACACACAAATCCAAACACAAGCACTTTACCGGCTCCAAATACATCTGATGGAATCCATTTGAGCGATGACCAATCAACTTTTAACCTCAAATCTGAATTCGCAAGAGCTGTAAATCCAGTGATTGAAGATCCATCAAAAGTTAAATTATCATAAGACTTCAAAATAAATTCTTTATCATAATCGAGAATATGAAGTTTACCTTCAAGGTCTGAAAAACAAACCATAACTGCTTTTACACTTGGCATTTCGCGAAGCTCATTTGTAAGTTTTTCTTCAAAATATTCTAAGGACGGAGAAGCCTCCTTATCTCTCTTCATAGAGAGATTTTTTTCTTTCAATTCTTCATAAGAAAGTTCAAGGAAATTTGTAAGACCTCCTGTTTTGTGACTAGCCTTGTAATCTTCCAAACCTTTGATCAGTTGCTCAAATGCAAGATCGGAATCTCCCATACCCTTTAACCCACCGCCGCTGAGAGCAGCTTTTAATGAAGATACCATATCTATTGGACTCATATTATTTATGTTAAAGAAATATAAAACATTATTGATATATGCCTATAATAAGACGTGTACAAGCCGGAATTTCATTGCCAAAAACACCTGAAGCTTTTGCTAACAACTGTTAAAGCTCCACTTGCACACAAAACCAAAAGGCACTAAACTCATCTTGTCGGAATTTCCTACAACAATTTAGCATTGACGCATATGGCAAACCTTCGCAAAATCATTCAAGACATCGGTTTATCTGAAAAAGAAGCTCGAGTGTATTTAGCAAGTCTCGAAGTGGGAAATAATAAAGTTTCCGTAATAGCAAAAAAATGCGGCCTCAACAGAGTAACTACTTACGATGTTTTAGAACGGCTACTTGAACATGGGCTAGTTTCATTGGTCATCAAAGATAATCAAAAAATGTACGCCGCCCTGGATCCAAAATCATTTGTGAACCGTTCAAAAGATAAGTTGAAAAACCTTGAAAAAGCCCTGCCACTACTAAAAAAACTCTCATCCAAAACAGACCATCCAAAGATCGAATACTTCGAAGGTATAAATGGTATAAAACAAGTTTATGCTGACACACTAACTGCAAAATCAGAAATATTAAATTACGCCAGCTCCGAATTAATACGCAAAATTTGGCCGGAATATGACGATGAATATATTACGGAAAGAATTAAGAGAAAAATATTTCTCCGAGGAATCGCTATAAATGATGAATGTGGACTCAAGGTGGTTCAAGAGAACGAAAAATCTTACAGAGATATCCGCCTAGTCCCTAATGACCTTTTTGATTTCTCAAACGAAATCAACATCTACGATGATAAAATCTCAATCATATCACTCAAGCACGACCTGGTTGGAATCATTATAGAAAATGAAGACATCGCAAACACTCAACGCTCAATTTTCAAAATGGCTTGGGAATTTACAAAATATTTCAAAAACTCTTGGTGAAATAATGAACCGCATACACGCTGTTATCCGGATGTAAATTTATCCCTTAGTTTTTATTCAAAAAATCAGATATGAAACCTTCATCGGTCAGGCTTTTTATCACACCGCGAAGAAGATAATTGTTTATGAAACTGATGGTATAAATTCGCCCCCCTTTCTTGATTGGATGGATAATGTTTTTATCTCGTAGTTTTGCCATTATGCGTGATTTTTGAAGTGAGCTTTTTATGCCAAACTCATCTAATTCCTCCGATTTCATCTGAATTTCCTTTTTAAGAACGAGATATTTTAGAATACTAAATTCCTGCTCGGTAATATTTCCCCGATCCAAGGCGAAATTCAATGCAGGAAGAAGGATTTTTTCCTGTGTATATTCACGACTGAGCAAACTGTCTATTTTTTCAATTTCATTTTTTAGCCCCGTAAGAAAATACTCCGCCCATTCCAAAATATCGGCGCTCTTGAGTGAATCAGCCTTTCCCAACATATCGTAATATTTATCTCTATCTGTATAAAAAACTGATGAAGGATTGATGATCCTGCCATTTTTCACCCTAAACCCGAGCTTAATAAGTAGGGCGTAATTAAGAAGTCGCCCTATTCTTCCATTCCCGTTGTCAAATGGATGGATATAAGCAAAGCGATGATGCGCAAGCGCAACCATCAGAAGCTGGTATTGTTCAGGAAAAGCTGTATTTATAAACTTCAAGAATTCATCAAAATAATCCGGAAGAACCGTATAGTCAGGCGGTGTATGCTGTGCCTTTTTGATTTGAACATTATGCTTCCGCAAATTTCCCGGATTCCTTGACCCCTCACCATTTGGTGGTGGCGTGAGATCCTTGGTAATGATTTTGTGAAGTTCTAAAATAAAAGCTCTGGAAAGAGGTCTTTCTTCGTCAGCATTGTCTTCGATAAACTTTATTGCTTCATCAAGATTGAGAACTTCCCTTTGTCCTTCATCTTTCTTGGTCTTTTTTTCGATGATTTTTTCAACATACTCCGCAAGAGTGGTGTTATTACCTTCAATTCTTGCTGAACCCAAAGTTTCTAATATCTGAAAAACATCTTTGAGCTGAAAAAAAATATGGGGAGGAAGTTCTCCGTGGAGATTTTTTGAACGCAGTTTTTCCAGATCCAGGATTATATTGGCGAGTTGACTGCCCCAAGAAGGGTCGGGGATATTGATTGTTAAATTGTCACTTGTCATACTTTCTAGTGTAAATTTTATTACTTATCACTACTTTATAGAAATCACCTTGTGAATGCAACTATTTTGCGCGGATTTAATATTATTACTTATCATTTGCTAATCCGCCTTACTTATCAATTAGTCTTATTTTTCCTGTCAAAAGCTGTTGCAAGAAAGATCCATGATTATTCTTTTGCACGAAGTCCCGCCTCGATAACATCGTCAAGATCTCCATTGAGTACATCCTCGACTTGTGAAGTTTCCCATTTTGTACGCAGGTCTTTTACCATTTTGTATGGATGCAAAACATATGAACGAATTTGATGACCCCATTCGTTTTTGCCAAGATTCCCTTTGAGTTGATCAATTTTTTCGACTTGCTGTTCTTCTATCAAAGCCACGAGTTTACCACGCAATTGCGCCATCGCACGCTCTTTGTTTTGATGCTGAGAGCGTTCATTTTGACAAGACGTAACTATCCCCGTTGGGAGATGGGTTAGGCGCACTGCCGAATCCGAAGTGTTAACATGCTGCCCACCGGCGCCACTGGAACGATAAGTATCTATTCGCAAATCTTTTTCATCAATAACTAAACTTTCAATGTCAGTATCTATTTCCGGCACCACTTCAACCAAGCCAAACGAGGTTTCGCGAGTATTTCCGGAATTAAATGGTGAAAGCCGAACCAATCTATGAACACCTTTTTCTTCTTTGAAATGTCCAAATGCAAGCGGCCCCTCAACCAAGATAGTGACATGTTTTATCCCTTCGGGGTCACCATCGGTTTGGTGCAAAATAGTTGTTTTGTATTCTTTTTTTTCTGCATATCGCAAATACATACGAAGCAACATAGCTACCCAGTCTTGAGCGTCCGTACCACCGGCTCCGGAATAAATAGAGACTATGGCATTCCCTTCGTCGTACTCTCCATTCATATAAAGCTCAATTGATGCGTGCTTGATATCTTTTTCCAATTTTGCTGTGTCTTCATGCATCTGCTTTTTATCTTTTTCAGAATCATCATTCTCTTCAAAATACATCTGAAGTAATTCCAAAAGTTCATTTGCTCTCAATCTCAACCCCAACCAAAATTCTTTCTTTTTGAGAAGATGATTTAACTGAGTTGTAACTTTCTGAGCATTCTTTTGATCATTCCAAAAATCCTCATCCATAGTCTGGGATTCCATCCCCCCTATCCTCTCTTCCATCTTTGGCAAATCGATAAAAACAATCGCCTCTTCTACTTCATTTAAAAGGTATCCTAATTTATCCTTGAGTTCCTGCATAATGTGGGGTTAAGTATCAAAGCTATTTTAACATAAAAACGGAAAAAGTGACACGCTAATATTATGGACATACTTCTATTTTCATCGGTCTGCCTACTGTTTGTAACAGTAATTAGTTATCTGGGAAATCTAAATGCTTTATTTGATTTGATCAGCCATTTCAGAGTGCATTTTTTACTTGCGGCCGGGGGGATTGCGCCATTTGCTTTTATTCATCCAAATAAAATTGTTATAGCGCTGATTGCCGTTTCAGCAATTATAAATTCACTGGAAGTCCTACCATGGTATATAAAACCTAAATCAAAAAAGAGCAGAAAAAAATCCATATCGATAACGTCAATAAACGTTCAATTTAATAATCATAACGCAAAGGCGCTCATTGATTTCGTACTCAAACAAAACCCTGACATTCTCCTTTTGCAAGAATTAAATGAAAAATGGATCAAGGCACTAAGTCCACTAAAAAAACTCTATCCATATCAATTTATCGAAGATCCGGGCAATCAATTTGGGATAGGGATTTTAAGTAAATTTGAAATTAAAAATAAAGAAATAATAACCGAAAAAGAATTTAATACTCCTCTCCTCGCTTCAGATATAAAAATCGATGGGAAAATTATAAAAATTATTACAATACATCCGGTTCCACCATTTGACACGCCAATGCTAAAAAGTAGAAATCGAGTATTCAAGAGTGTCGCCGAAATCGCACAAGCCGGTATTTATCCGGTTGTGGTTTGTGGTGATTTCAACGTAACAATGTGGGCAAGCGCTTACAAAAAGCTCATCAAAGATTCCGGGTTAAAAAATTCCAGAAAAGGATATGGCGTCAAGGGTACGTGGCCATTTGGCAAAGCGAATCATAAAAGTTTCCAACCGAGAGAAAGAAAAAAAATCACGGATTTAATCCCAAGTTTTCTTGTACATAAGCACCCAATAAAATTACCAATAGATCATATACTTGTAAGTCCAATGATAATGGTGAAGAATATGAATGTTGGACCAAGTATCGGATCTGATCATCTGCCAATTATGGCGGAGTTACAAATTTAAAAAAATGACACCAAAATTTAACATAATTTTAAATACGATTTATCAGTTCGGTGGGCGTATCGCTAGCGGGCTTGTTTCAGTTATTATAGTAAAACTCATCTCAAATTATCTTGGAGTTTCCGGGTATGGAGAATACGCATCTACTTATGAATTCATGAGTTTCTTTGCAATATTTGCGGATATGGGGATTTTTACAATCGCTATACGTGAAATGGCACACTACGAAAATGACAAAAAAATGCTCTCAAAAATCTTTGGAAATATACTTTCGATCAGATTAGTTATGACCGTTGTCATGATGACAATCGCCGTCGTTGCATTGTTTTTGATACCGCAATATTCGGTTACTCGCATACCATCAGCCGGGATATTTGCCAGCCTTGTGACTTTGATGACATTGATGACGGGAACGCTTTCTTCGATATTGCAACTATTTCTCAAAATGGGAAAAGCGACTACTGCATTTTTAATCGGAAAAGTTCTAACTCTCGGATATATCGCTTACGCAATCTTGTACGCATATCCAAATAATATCGATACCGGATTTATTCATCTATTCGTCGCAGGGATTATCGGTGGAATCGTCACTACCGGAATCACGTTTTATTATGCTCGTAAATTTGTACCAATTAAGCTTCGTTTTGATTTCGCATATTGGAAAGAAATAATCGTAAAGACTGCCCCATATGGTGCTGCTATTATTTTAAATCAAATATATTTTCGCATAGATTCGATCCTCTTGCTTCTGCTTAAGGGGCCGGCTGAAGTTGGGATATACGCCGTACCTATGAGGGTACTCGAAGTGCTAACTGTAGTTTCATTTTTCTTTATGAATGCGACGCTTCCAACGCTAACTCGTGCGTTTAAAAAAAGTGCCGAGGAAGCGAGCCGAGTTATACAATTTGCATTTAATTTTTTGAGTATGGCGGGAGCCCCACTTATAGTCGGTGGATTTATACTCGCTTATCCAATAATTTTTATAATCTCAAGTCCTGAATTCTTGAGCCGCGTCGATGAAGGGTTTTATGGGTCTGATATTGCATTTCAAATTTTAACTGTCGCGCTCGTTGGATCATATATTTCAACATTGTTTACTTACATACTCGTTGCAACTGAAAGGCAAAAAACAGTCCTGTGGATAAATGGAGCCGGGGCGATATTTAATGTAATTGCAAATTTATTGATTATTCCAAGTTTCGGCGCCAGAGGCGCCGCCTACACCTCAGTTGCTTCCGAATTACTAATTGTGCTTATCGCGGCAATCGTATGTTATTCACAATTAAAGGTTCGTATTAGCTTAATTCCACTGTTTAAAATTATTCTCTCAGTCTCCGTAATGGGGCTAGTGATATACTTTTTACGGGATCCAAGCTACAACTTTATGGACATGCAAAACAAAAACATTTTATTTTTAATTCCTCTCGGGGGTATAATTTACGGGACAATGCTCTTTTTAACTGGTATGCTGACGAAGGAAACCTTCAAAAACCTAAAACAACATGGATAAACTCAAAAAAGAACTACTCGATATAAAGGCTGAATACGAGAAAAAATACGGGTTTGCCATCTTTGATATTACGTTTGCAAAAGAAGGCAAAAGACTCCTCGTAGAAGGAGAGGTGTTACTTGAAAGTCAGAGAAATTATATAAAAAAAATAGTTAAAAAACATTTTTCCGGACAAGTTCTAAATCAAGTCAAAGTCTTGAGCGATAGAAGGGAGCCACCAGTTCTTGGATACGGTACATGCAAAAATGATATTGTAGATATTTACTCAAGACCACTTAAGAATTTCGACAAAGCAAGCCGAGCGAGTCTCAACAGAAATAGAGCGACTCAATACCTAAAATCAGACCCTCCATTTAGAATGATTGCTAAAAATGATGGATGGATCCTGATCCAACTCTTCGACAACACCCTTGGTTGGATAAGGAAATCTGAAGTTAATGATGTGAAAAATCTAACCGTCCCAACTTACAAACAAGCTATCCACTATAAAAGATTAAAAGAAGTAGCAAACAGTTATCTCGACACGCCATATCTCTGGGGTGGGGTAACTCATAAAGGAATCGATTGCTCCGGGCTGGTACAAAGAATCCTTCTTGAGAGCTCGTCAGTTTTACTTCCGAAACATTCAGAAAGCCAAGCCGAACTTGGGAAAAAAGTATCAATTGTAAAAGCTAACATTGGAGATTTATTTTTCTTTATAGAAAAAATCAAACGCACCAATCACGTCGGGCTGCTACTTGACCCGAAAGAACAACTCATAATTCACGCTTGTTTAAAAAATAAAAAAGTACGAATCGAAAAGCTAGATGCAATCCTTGCAAGCTACCGTCTAACTGATATTAAGAGAATCTAATATGCCACGCACCTCGCGAGTGAACACGAGCTTGAGGATGCGAATAAGGAACGAAGCAACCATATCATATGCATCTAAAAAATTTAAACGTACACATCGTTGGTTTAAGCGGAGTTGAGGGCTCTGCTATTATTGAGTTTTTATGGCAAAACGGATGCACAAATATAACTGCGCATGATTTTTGTGATAAAAAAGATTTTATAAAAAACTTTGCAAAATTCAATTCAGGCCTAAGTACAGACCAAAGAAAAGCGAGGCTCAAAATTATAAATGAACCAAAACTCATTAAACATTTCAAAGATTCATACCTTACAGATATCGAAGCGGCAGACTTAATTTTTGCAGGACAAGCTTGGTACAAATACGAATTTAATTTTCCAAAATTAAAAAACGCCAAAGAAAAAAATATTCCATTTAAAACAATAATAAATCTTTATCTCGATTTATTTCCAGGCACAACGATCGGAATCACTGGCACGAACGGAAAAACGACAACGACCTCACTCATCCACCATATTTTAGCCTCAACACACAAGCGCCAAGTCCTCATCGCCGGAAACATAGATTCGGAAATTCAATCTCTAAACGAACTTACAAAATCCAATTCAAAAGACATACTCGTACTTGAAATTTCAAACAGACAATTAAAACTCCTAGGTGAAAGTAGGCCTGACCTCGCAGTCGTAACCAATATAACTGAAAACCATCTGGATGAGCATGACAGCTTCGAGGAATACGCAAAAAATAAATTGGAAATCACTTCAGCAAAAACCGTCATATTAAACAACAAAGACGAAGCTACAAAAAAATATGTAGATCAAAATCTCAAATCAAATTCTAAACCAATCTGGTTTAACGATGAAAAAATCCTTGAAGAATTCGAACTGAAAAAATCAGACCTTGCCCTCCCGGGCGCACATAATTTAGAAAATCTATACGCAGCACTAAACGTCATAAAAGTGCTCAAATCAAATCAACAAATCAGCCTTTCAAATTCTGAAATAAAATCAGCTATTCAATCATTCAAACCAGTCGAAAAACGCCTCGAGATAATCGGTGAAACTCACGGCATAAAAATTGTAAACGACCTAAGCTCCACAACTCCAATCTCAACAATCCTCGCTCTCGAGGCATTCCCAAATTCAACATTTTCAATCGTCCTCGGGGCGAATCACAAAGGCGGAAGTTACACCGAATTAATCAAAAAACTCCAAACTCTCCAGTCAAATAAAACCCTAAAACAAATATTCCTACTCCCCGGAACTATCCGAGAGATAATAAAAACCTCTCCTCTCCAAACTACTGACATCACAAACTTCGAACAAATCGCCGAATTACTCAACCCTACAAACAAACCCAATATCGGAGATTACCTAATAATCTCCCCATCCGGTGAAAAAGTAATTTCCGTCCACCTCAAAGGCAAAAACCTAAAAACCATTTTCACCATCTAACCATCACTCCACCCACCACCACCCCCACAACTCGCTTTTATACTTTACAAAACATAAAAAAGCTTGCCCACTAACACAAAAAAGCGTACAAAAAAGAAAAAGCCCCTTCAAATATCTCGCCTAAAAGCGAGTTAGCTGAAATATTCCTTTTCTTTTTTGGGCTATCGCCCAATTGTTTTAAAAAATTTTCAAATTTCTTTTTCTTTTTTATAAGGGGAAATATGGTGTTTTCTCCGCTCCCGCTGGTCGCTCCGAAAACCTTATTTTATAACTAACGCTAACGCGCTATAATACAGCGGAAGTCAAACCAAAATTAACTTATGCCTACATTAAACTGGATCGGAAAAGACGCAGTAATAAACCACGACAAAGAGGTTCCTTTTCGGTTACTCAAAAAAGTTAAGTCATCTTCTGTAGGCAATTCTCAAAATTTGATTATCCATGGCGACAATCTTGAGGCATTGAAAGCTATAATGCCTTTTTATATCGGAAAGGTAAAATGCGTCTATATTGATCCCCCATATAATACGGGAAATGAGGGCTGGGTTTATAACGACAAAGTAAATTCTCCGAAAATCAAAAAATGGCTTGGGAAAGTAGTGGGTAGAGATTCAGAAGATCTGTGTCGTCATGACAAATGGCTTTGTATGATGTATCCACGAATTAAACTCATCCACAGCCTATTAAGCGATGACGGACTTGCAATTATTCACATTGATGAAAATGAAGTTACTCATCTAAAAATCCTAATGGATGAGATATTTGGCGAAAGTAATGATCTTGGAACTATTGTTTGGGATAAACGGAACCCAAAAGGTGATTCTCAAAAAGTTTCCTACCAACACGAAAGTATAATCCTTTTCGCGAAAAACATTGAAAACATCAGGGGCAGTTTCTCAGTGAAAAAAGCAAATGCAAAAGAAATTATCAAGAAAGCAAATAATCTATTTTCCAAATTGGGTAAAAAGGATTTACCAGAAGACATTAAAAAATTAGCTAAAGAGTATGATTTCCCCAAAGAATTTTTAGAAAAACAGTCTAAAATCTTCACTTTACAAGACATAAATAACGAGTTCCAAGTCTGGATGAAGAAACAAGATTTTACAGGGGGAGAGAAAGCCTACCGATTCATTGATCCAAAGGGAAAAGTTTATCGTGGAGTTTCAATGGCATGGCCAAACAAGAGCAAAGCTCCTGATGATTATTGGATACCTTTGATTCATCCAAAAACAAAAAAAGAATGCCCCTTGCCGTCACGAGGTTGGCGCTATCCTAGTTCAACAATGCAACAGCTTTTGGAGCAAGGATATATTCTTTTCGGAGAAGACCACAAGAAACAACCAGAGCGAAAATACTTGCTTGAAGAAAATATGAGTCAAAACCTTACTTCATTGATTAGCTTTGGAGGTAGTGATGATTCTTTGCAAAAACAATTAGGTTATCAATTTGAAAATCCAAAACCAGTAACCTTTGCGGCCGACCTTTTAGATATTTTTACAAACAAAAATGACATTATCCTAGACTCGTTTGCTGGCTCTGGCACAACAGCACACGCAGTTTTAAAGCTGAACAAATCGGATGAAGGAAGCAGAAAATTTGTACTAATAGAAATGGACGATAAAGTTGCAAAAGACATCACAGCCGAACGAGTAAAGCGAGCAATCAAACAATACGATTATAAAGACGGTTTTGAATATTGCGAACTCAGCAAACCGCTTTTTGACGAAGAAGGTCAAATCGAAGACACATGCGACTTCGATCAATTCGCAACCTACATTTACTTTACCGAAACGCAAACAAATATTGACCCTGCCAAAGTATCGGCAAATTATATCGGCGAATACGCGGAAACTGAGTATTATCTGATTTACAAAGAAAAAGGCGAAAATGTGTTGAACAAATCTTTCTTGAAAAAACTAAAAAAGAACGACAGTAAAAAGGTTATTTACGCCGATAAGTGTTTGCTCGACGAAGCCACACTTGGAAAACAGAATATCGTCTTTAAGCAAATCCCTTACGAAGTTAAAATTTACTAATTATGGAACTCAAAAATTACCAAGTTAAAGCAATTGAAATCATCAACAGTTACCTGTTTTTCCTAGATCAGGTAGGGACTGCTAAACGTGCATATATAGAGCTTAAAGAGGATGTTTATCACTCAGAATATTTTAATGATGTTCCATTTGTCTGCGTAAAAATACCTACAGGCGGAGGTAAAACACTTGTAGGCTGCCATGCCCTCAACGAAATCATGCGCTCTGCACTCAAACACAAAATGGATAGAGGCATAGTGATGTGGTTTGTTCCGTCCGAAGCGATTAAGTCTCAAACTCTCAAAAAATTTAAAGATCGCAACGATTGGCACAGACAAGTCTTAGACGAAGCGTTTCAAAACGGCGTGCGAATTTTTTCAAACGAGGAAGCTCTGAGAATTAGAAAGGAGGATGTACAGGACAATCTTTGTATTATCATTTCCAGCTTAGAAGCTTTCCGTAAAGAGAAAACACTACAAAAGAAATACAAGGTTTATCAGGAAAACGGCGCACTCTTGAGCCATTTTGAAAATCTGGACGGCCGAGATGATCTGGAAAAAGACGAGGAAGGCACAATTATAAACTCGCTCGCAAATGTCATCCGTATGAGTAATCCCCTTGTCGTAATTGATGAGGGACACAAAACAAAAACTGAACTCTCAATAGATTTTCTAAACAGCCTCAACCCAAGTTTTGTCATTGAATACACCGCAACACCACGCGCCGGCAGTAACATTTTAGTAGATATTTCCCCTGCCGAACTCAAAGATGAGCAAATGGTGAAAATTCCGCTTGTACTCGAAAGCTCTGCCCAATGGCAAAACGCTGTTGCTCGCGGTCTTGAAAAACGAGCTGAACTTGAAAAAGACAGTAAAAAAAATACTGGAGATTATATCCGCCCTATTGCCCTAATCCAAGCTCAGCCAAAGAGTAAAACGCAAAACAATGTAACGGTTGAGCAGATCAAAGAATATTTGCTTTCCGCCAAAATCTCCGAGGAGGAAATCGCAATCAAAACATCAGACCGAAACGATTTAGAGGGCATAGATTTATTTAACAAGAAATGCAAAATCCGCTACATCATAACTGTTAGCGCGCTTGCTGAGGGTTGGGATTGTTCTTTTGCCTATGTTTTGATCTCCGTTGCCAATGTAGGGGCAAAAATAGCCGTTGAACAGATCATCGGACGTATTATCCGCATGCCTTACGCAAAGAGAAAGAAGAACGAAGCATTAAACCGCTCCTATATTTTTGCTTCCGCTAAAAATTTCAATGAAGCCGCTAGCAATATCATTTCAGGACTTGAGAGAAATGGCTACAGCAAGCTGGATCTAATTGGTTCTTCATCAAACGGCGATACAGCCAAAGACCCGAAAGAAGTAAATCGAGCAGTGAAAAAGGATTTTGCCATTCCGATGATGAGTTTAGAGAACGAAAAACTAACTTTTGAAGAACTGATCGGCGAAGATTTTGAACTCGCGAAACAAAACGCCGAATTTGACTTTGAAATTCATTACGACAATGACGGTCGAGCCATAATTGATATTGAGGACGACAACAAGTGGCATAAAGGCAAACAGCAAATTCTCAATCTTACATACAGAGACAAAAACTTTTCAAAACAGGAATTGGTGCAATGGCTTGATAAAAAGCTCCGTTTCACCCTGCTTGATAAACCGAACAAGGTAAAATTCATTGATAAAGCCGTTGATTATCAGCTAAAGCAGAAATCTTTAGCCGAGCTTTCTGTTAATCGTTATCTATTCCTTGATCGTCTGAATGAAGCCATAAACAGCGTGCTAGAAGCATACGCAAAAAAGCGTTTTGTTGAGTTTGTAGCCAAAAAGAAAATTACGACCAAGACTTTTGATAATTTTCCAGAAACTATCACACTCAAAGAGGAAATACCGCAAGAGTTCAATAAAAATTACTACGAGAAAATCGACAAGCTGAACAAAGAGGAATTGAGTTTTGTCGAACGCCTAGACCTTGATAGCCTGCCGAATGTTGCATTTTGGGTTCGCAATCGTGAAAAACAAGACCCCTTCTTTATTCAAGGCTGGAAGAAAGGCAAATTTTACCCCGACTTTGTCGCGCTCACCAAAAAAGGCAACATCGTTGCCCTTGAATGGAAAGGCGAAGACAGAATCAGCAACGAAGACACGGGATACAAAGTTGAAATTGCCGACGAATGGGTAAAGCTCGGCAAGAGCAAACTCCATTTCTTCTTGGTTCACAATGGGAATGTGGAGGAGGTTTTGACGAATTTAAAGACACTTTAATTATGGATGAGGAAAAAATAACACAAATTTTCAATTTAGAATTTCCCCCATATATAGAAGAACTCAAAATTGGAGATTACATATTCAAAAGAGTAAAAAACTACAAAGAAGCCTTTGATGGCATGATGTGCTTAGTAAATTCATCAGGCAGCGAATTCAACACGCAAATTAAAGTCGGTTCTCACCAAATCACAGCAATTGTAGAAATTCCTCAAAAAGAAAAAGGGTGTATTTTGCCGTTTGGAAACACAAAATTAACACAGCTTGACGATGTTTTATTCTTACTAACGATTTTTACAGACAGGAATGTTTTTAAAAAGGACTGGGAAGATAGCGATAACATTGCGATAATTAGCGACCACAGAATACACCAGTATGGCGGTCAACTAGCCTGTTCAATCAAATATGACTCTCGGTGGAAACATGTAGATACAGGAGAGTTAAAAACCGAGACGGAAATGAAAGGCATTCCGGTTTTTGATTATCACCAAATTAACATTGGATTTGAAAATACCATAAACAAAGTACTCGATCTTATTTCAAGCAAAAAATGGCAAAATGAATATGAAGGTGGGTATTTTTTATTTCTGTTTAAATCTGCCATGCAAAGGCAAATTATTGAAACCTCCTTTATTTCATGCTGGACAATATGGGAACATATTTTTGCAATCAAAAATCGTAAATGGCTTGATAATAAAGCAATTGAGCAAATGAGTGGCGATAAGAAAATAGCCTTCATTTTGAATGAATATTTTTTGAAAAACATTGATGAAACGGCTAGAAAAAATATTCAGAAAATAAACAAAACAAGGAATCGCCTAATTCATTTCGGAAAGAAAACAGAGCAGATTGACTATGATGAAATGGTAATGTTCATCAGGCTAACAGAGCAATTGATAGCTATTATTTTCGAGCTATCCCCTTCAAATATATTCAATTCATTTGAAGCCTTGGACAAATTCTTAGCTGGCAAAAAGAAATCATGAGGAAAATAACCGCACAAATCAAAGAAGCAACATACGAGAATGTCGTCGTAGACTGCCCCAAGTGCAAAATTGAGTGTATTTTTAACAGAGTCTCTGATCTTAAAAGTATAATGCCAATTTCAGGGCAAAATCTCAAATGTGAAACATGCGAAACAACCTTTTGGGCAACCGGCGATTTGGTGACAGCTGCAAAATACAGATGGTTTATAGATGATCTGCCCATTTTGATGAAAAGCAAAAAATACGGTCTTTACATTCTAGCCTTGTGCCAAGCTTGTGAAGCATTTATGCACCAAGCAATAATTAACAAACTTATTGACTATAATACTGATTATCGTGATCAGGAGGGCCATTTTTCCCATAATAAGCAAGTTGGTGCAGAAGCTTACAATCAAATTTACGAAGAGTTTTGCAATAGCAAAATCAGTGACATTACAAAAAATGGGCTGAAGAATAAAACCCAATACAAAAAGACCACGTTTGACAATTTGCGAGCACTTTTTCTACATATTTTTGATGATGAGAGAACAAACAAGTTAGCAACGTTAAAAAAACTCAAAGAAGACAAAAGAGCTAAAAGCTTTTGCGTGTTAGAAAAAACCACAATTAATAAAACAAGAAATGATACTATCCATAAAAACGCATATAGACCTAGTTTTTGCGATATACAAGAGTATGATGAGCTAATTAATAGTTTATACTGGCTTGGGGTATATCTCGACGTAAATGATTCCACCCATTTCCTAAATAAGAGGATTAAACCTAAATAGAATAAGGTGTTTGAGGTCGGGGCAATTCACCCCTTTTGTTCCCCTCTTGCCCCTCCCTCAAACCATAAATAGGTGTTTTGGGTGGCGGTCATTCACCCCTTTTGTTCCCCTCTGCCCGCCACCCAAAACGGAAAAAGAAATTTGAAAATTTTTTAAAACAACCGACTATCGTCGGAAAAGAAAAGGAATACATCAGCTAACACTGCGTATGCGGTTACGGCTTGCTCCGTACCTCCGCAAGCCTCCACCAATATTTGCCAGTGGTAAGCACTTCGTGCAATTATACCACTG
Source organism: Candidatus Peregrinibacteria bacterium (assembly GCA_030700255.1). Lineage (NCBI taxonomy): Bacteria > Candidatus Peregrinibacteriota > Candidatus Peregrinibacteria bacterium. The sequence goes on from JAUYJN010000030.1 coordinate 25,250, forward strand.
GCAAACATCGCATATTCTGGAACGTTAGCCGGCAGATTCGTAAGAAATTACGAGAGTTGCTATTGACATAGTAGATTTTGTATATATAATAATTAATTTATAAAACTTAGCAATGGTACTAGAAAAAATCAAATCCATCGTTTCCCCAGTTGTCTTAGGAGCTGTAATTTCCATAATAGCTCCAGCATGTGCAACAACTCAACATAACACACGAACCAGAATTGAATCAGCAATTGCAGCCGAAGGAGGTATTGAACAAATGGAATTCGAGAATTTTAGTGTTCGCTCTCTCCAATATCTAGAATTTCAATCAAGAGAACTACAAGATGACAAAGAAAGGTGTAATGCAAATGTACTTTTTGACGGCGGGCAACTCCCAACAAAATGGCCAAAAGAAAAAGACGGACTATTTACCTTTCGCTTATTAGAAGATGAATTCCCGACTTGCCGCCCAGCAGATGAAGAAACAATAACAAGAAAGCCACTTATTGCTATTCAATTAACTGAGGGGTTGGTAACCAGAGTGTGGGAAAGAGCTAAAATTGTCGATGGTGAACCTAACGGAAAAAGTTATTTTAAATTACTTGCTATTCTGGGACCATCAGAGGAGAAACAACCATGGGGCGGACTTATAAGAAATAATTGGGGAAGCGATGGATTATTTATGTATGATCCAGCAGTAGCCCCACATCTCGCCACAATCGATAGAATGTTGACGGCACATTTAGCAGATTTAGGAGTAGAATAGGACAGCTTTTGAGGCTTTCATCGTACAACAGAGACTTTGCGGTACCGTTCGCCTGCGGCTCACTCCACCAAAATTGGGCGGAGGTAAGGCATGTAGCCATATTGTATCGCCACCCAACTTCGCAAAGTCCCTGATGTTGTGCGCCATTCTTTAAAACAGCTAAAATAAAAACATGAGAGTATTCGCAAACGGATTATTAACAGGTCTGATACTTCAAACGGCAATTGGCCCTGTTTTCTTTTTCATCATTAACCTTGCACTACAAAGGTCGCTTTACGATGGGCTTGTTGCCGTAGCGGCAGTTACACTCGTAGACTATTTTTACATATCACTCGCAATTCTCGGCATTGGGAAATTGCTCGAAAAAAAGAAAATTAAAAAGGCTTTTGGGATTATCAGCTCGCTCGTTTTAATTATTATCGGCATTATCATAATCAAAAACATTCCGACAGAAATAGGCACACCAGAACTAACAACAAATTCATCAAGTCTTTTAACAAGCTTTTCTTCCGTCTTTTTTCTCACAATTTCCAACCCCATGACAATCGTGTTTTTTACAGGAGTCTTTTCTGCCAAAGCAATCGAATACAATTACACAAAACATCAACTCTGGATTTTTGGCCTATCGGTAGGACTAGCAACTTTCCTATTTATGGGCTCATCAGTAATTGTATTCTCATTGCTAAAGAAACCCGTGCCAATTTTGCTAATTCAAACATTAAACGTAATAGTAGGATGTTTGCTTATTTTATACGGAGCAATCCGTTTAAAACCTGTTTTAAAGAACAGCGCCTAACAGCGTATAGCCGGTTCGGCACTTTTCAGGCTGGCTTTCAGCACAGCCAAAAGTGCCTCTCCCATATTTGCTGGTGATGGCTCACTCCGTTCGCTATTATATCACCAGCAAACATCGCAAAGTGCGAAACGTTAGACCAAATGTCAAAATACTTACCCCTTGCTTTCTATATTGGATTATGTTTTAATTACCATCTATATAATTAACATTATATTATGGAAACACCTAGAAGCTTAGAAGTACCTAGTAATTGGTCCAAGTGTGAATTGATATTTCCAAATCCTAACGCAACTGCACCCATAGCATATTTTTTTAACGTTAATCATGGATTAGCCAAAAGAACTGAAGTGAACAAAGTTTCACTAAGTCCTTCGGAAGATCAGGATGGCGCAAAGAAATATCCAGGAGTTACCTTTGCAACTGATCTTGAGGAACTAGCAAAGCAAGGTGTTGAAGTAGTATTCTACTAAAGCTTACAATAAAGGATTTGCAAACATTGCAGTCGTCATTTTAATTGTTGCAGTACTCGGTATTGCCGGATATTTCGTCTGGAGCAATTTGTCACTATCACCTGTTCCAAACGACACTACCGCCGCCACAAATGAGGTGGATGTAGATTGGCAATTTGTTGATGCTAATTCATTTACACTATCTTTGCCGCCGGGATGGGAATTCAACGAATTGCAGGGCATTGATTCCTATGTCGGTGAATTTGTCGGTGACGATGCAAAACTCGGTTTTGATTATGGCTGGTATTCCAATCCACTTGCTGACGAAAATGATCCAGACCATACTGTGACTTATGAAACTATTGACGGTTACAATGCTAAAATAGTAATTCCAAAAGTCACTGAAGATGGCACAACTGGTGTTTACTTTGCCGATTTAGGGGGAGAAGTTCAAAAAACTAGCCTCGAAATATCTGGTCGCGATTTAACGGCATCTCAACAAGAAACTGCCTTAAACATATTTCGCACAATTAAAATTGTAAAATAAATTGTAAGCTGGGAAAATTTCGTTTAAGCTCAAAGCAATATGAAAATACGTTTAGCAAGAGATGAAGATTATGCAGCAGCCGCTCGCCTTCCATGACTAAAAAGCTTCGCTAAACAAAATTTTCCCCGCTTAATTTGGCTAACGCCAAATAAAAAATTTAAAATTTTCATATGCAATACCTCATTAAAATCATTATCACAGCCATAGTTGTCATTGGAATATCCGAAATAGGAAAAAAATTCTCACCCATTGCCGCTATATTAGCCTCTCTTCCACTAACATCTATTTTAGCTATGATCTGGCTTTATACTGATACAAAAGACGTTCAAAAAATCATCGATCTTTCCTCAAATATATTTTGGGCAGTCTTGCCATCGTTAATTTTTTTCCTCATACTTCCAATATTATTAAAAAATGGTTTTAAATTCAGTATTGCAATGATCGTATCTATAATAACCATGTTCATAGCTTATAGTATATATGTCATTCTATTACAAAAATTCGGAATCAAAATTTATTGAAGATTTACTTATAAATTATAATGTATTTACTTACTAAACAAATCGTATTAAAGATTATTTTTTGAATTACAATTCAATCATCAATTAAAAAATTTTAACAACCAAAAATATGGACTTTGACTACACTCAAACAACAACAAAGGACTTTGATTCATCAGTAAAAAGCGTTGAGGAAGAAATCGCCAAAGCAGGCATGCGGGTTTTACATATTCATGATGTTCAGAAAACTTTAACTGAAAAAGGGTTTGAAAGAGAACCGTTTAAAATCATTGAATTCTGCAATGCCAAATACGCCAATGATTTTTTAAATGTCGATATTAAAATCGGTCTTTGCCTCCCATGCAAAATCAATATTTATATCAAAGATGGGCAAACATTCATTTCCGGCATGCGCCCAATTGTGCTCTCTCAATTTTTTCCGGACGCAGACCTGGGAGAAAAACCGCAGGAAATAGATAAAAAAATCCAGGATATTATCAATAATTCTAAATAACCTATGAAAAACAAACTATTATTTTTTGGAATAGCGGCGATAGCGGTAGCAATTATCGGAGGCATTTTCGTATCGAACAACAATACTGCCTCCGGTCAGACATTTTCAACCGGCATTAAGGGATTATCGTCTGCCGAAAAAACGGAGGTGATAGAACTCAAGGATGGAGACGCGTTTAATCTCACCGCAGGCTTCGTAAAGAAAAAAATTGGCAATACTGAAGTACGAATGCTTGCCTATAACGGCTCCATCCCCGGGCCGACCCTGAAAATCCCCCAAGGAGTCACGGTGACCGTTAATTTCAAAAACGATACGGATGTGGAGAATACCATTCATTCGCATGGGGTTCGTATGGCCAACGCCTTTGATGGTGTACCCGATGTGACGCAAAAAGCCATTCTCCCCGGCGAATCATTTACCTACACACTTACCTTTCCCGATGCGGGCGTGTACTGGTATCACCCACATATGCGCGATGACTACGCCATTGAGCTCGGTCTCTATGGAAATTTTGTGGTCACGCCGGAAAGTCCGACCTATTGGAACACAGTGGATCGCGAAGTTGCAGTTTTCCTTGATGACATCTTGATCGAGAACGGCAAAATTGCACCGTTCTACAAAGACGGCTCGGATCGAGCACTTATGGGACGATTCGGGAATGTCATGCTCGTAAACGGCGAGACTGATTACACGCTCTCGGTCAAAAAAGGCGAGGTGATCCGTTTCTATTTCACCAACAGCGCGAACGCCCGGCCGTTTAATCTGGCTATCAAAGGAACAAAATTGAAGCTCGTCGGCGGAGACAACGGCGCATATGAACGCGAGGAATGGAAAGACACGGTACTCATCACTCCTTCAGAACGTGCTGTTATTGAGACTCGCTTTGACGTCTCGGATGAATACGAAATTCAAAACAAGACCCCCAACGGAACGATGCGTCTTGGAAAAATTATCGTTTCAGATGAGTTTATTGCTTCCACAAACGCGAACGTATTTCAGAAACTTCGTGATAACGACGAAGCCATAGCGATCATTGATTCCTTTCGTCCCTTTTTCGATAAAGTAACCGACAAACACATAAAACTCTCGCTCGATATGATGGGTGACAACACGGGCATGATGGGCAACGACACTCATATGATGCCGTCCGGCATGGGCGAAGACCAGATGATGGGTGGCGTACCGGAAGGTGGTATTGAGTGGGACGACTCGGACAACGCAGGCATGAACGCAATATCCAACACGGACATGGTGACGTGGAAGATTATTGATCAAGACTCCGGTAATGCCAATATGGACATTGATTGGAAGTTTAAGGTGGGAGACAAAGTGAAAATCCGCATTACCAACGATGGTAACTCTATGCATCCCATGCAACACCCCATCCACTTCCACGGCCAACGATTTTTGGTGCTAAATAAAAATAGCGTACCACAAACCAATTTGGTATGGAAAGACACAGTCAATGTACCGGCAGGCGAATATCTGGATATTTTGGTAGATATATCAAACCCCGGCGTGTGGGTAGCGCACTGTCATATTCTTGAGCACATCGAAGCCGGTATGGTGTTTCCGTTTACAGTCGAAGAATAAATGCTAGATCACAGAAGATGGATTCTTTTTGGGCTTTTTACTCTATTTCTCCTCCTCCATCAATTCATAAGCGATTCCCATGTCTTCGTCTTCAATAGAAGTCACTAAATGCACTGCTCCACAGTGTTCGCAATAAAGCATATCATCGATATCATAATCTGATGGGTCTATTTCCATTTCTTCACCACAGTCAAGGCATTTGTGCATAATTTTTGATTAAATGATAGCTTCGCTCCCTTATTTCACAAGGCAAGCTCTAAAGCGCCTTGTGTGAAAGTTAAATTGCAAACATATCGGTAAACGTATAACGTAAACCTGCCAGCATATTAAGAATTTTTTTTATTAATGCAAGACCATTTTTCAGAAAAAAATACACCAACAGAGATTAATAGCCCAGGCGAGCTAAGTGAAAGGCTTTTGTTTTTTATCAAAAGAGAAGACCTGCATACGCTTGGCTCACATAAGCATTTCGCCGCAAGTGTGCAAATAAAAGATATTTCCAAAAGCGGACTAAAGGGAGGGGTTATTTCAACGTCTGGCAATGCCGGAATATGCCTCATCCACTACGCAAAAGATTCAAACGTAAATATTTATGTACTCACTAGTGATAAATGTAAGCTTGGAAAATTAGAGATGCTCACAAAGGAGTGTAAGAACTTATTCCTTTCAAAAAATCCAGCAAGGCTAAGTAATTATATAGCTGCAAAATATGGGCTAAAAAATCTTCGCCCATCTATGGATGATTTGGCGGTAAGTGGTTTTGAAGGTTTAGGGCGAGAGCTCTATGAGCAATACTTAGGACTTAAAATTAGTGGGAAATTAAATGAATTCTGGAAAGAGATTTATACATTCTCAACTAGCGGAGCTTCTTACATCGGCATGTATAATTCATTCAAAAAACTTAAAGATGAGGGATTCATAAATACCATCCCAAAAATGCATTGTGTTACCGGCTTCGCCGGCAACCTCGGCTCAAAACATTCATTAAGAAAAAAACAAATAAATGAAATTTTAAAATTAACCAATGGCCGGAATATTGAAATCAATGAAGAGGAGCTTATCACTTTTAAAATGGATTTTCCAAAAATCGAACTATCTGAAGAAAGTTTAAGTGCGATGGCGGCGGCACTGAAAAACAAGGCGGATGAAACGTCGCTTGTAATATCGACAGGTAAAAAATGGAAAATTAAAAATCCGGACTTTGATAAGTCAGTTATTCCACGCTTGGACAGTTTTGAGGATTGTGATAGATTGTTCTCTTAAAATATGACAACAGAAAAAATTAAAAATTTATTGAACGAACGCTTAAATAATCACCTGATTGTATTTGTAGCGAAAGATTTTTCGCGTGGAGTTGGGCTTGAGAAATTTTTGCCAAACTTTGCGATAGTATGCGGTACCGACTCAGAAGCGATTGACATAGCAAAGAGCTCAGGAATAAATATTTTTTGCCTCAATGAAGACTCAGAGCCAGGCTCTGAAAATGCAGGGAAAATTTTGGAATCTATCGTCTCTCAAGGCTATATCAAAGACCTTCAAAAACAATTAAGCTGCTCAAAAGTTTCAATCCTGACATTTAAAGGAAGTTCAAAAATAGAATTTGTTTGTAAAAAAAATAATTGGGGATATCTAAATCTCGATGCCAAAACTACGACCTATCTCGAAGAAAAGGCGAATTTCGAAAAACTGCTAAAGGATTATGATGGGGCGCTACTCCAAACCCTAAGCGGCAAACTAAAAGATATAAATCCGGAAATTTTACTGGATCAAAGTTTAGAAAAAAAACTGGCAATTCAATTTACTCACGGGTTTGCCGGGCAAAGTACGCATTTTGTAAATTATGACGGATTTCAAAAACTTCAAAATGAATTTCCGGAGAAAAAAGTAAAAGTAACTCCATACATAACCGGTGAAACTTTAACCCTAAACGGCTGTATATATAACGATGAAGTCTATATCAGCTATCCATTTTTACAAAAAACAGGAGACCCGGAATTCTCACGACACGAGGGCGGTACATGCGGAGTAATTTTTGATAAAGAAAGAGTTTTGAAAAAAGTTCCGGAGGAAATGCTTGAAAAAACAATCAAAGCTTCATATGCGCTTGCAGAAAATTTCAAAAAGCATGGACTCAGAGGTTTTTTTGGATTCGACCTCGTAACTGATGGCAAAGAAGTTTGCCCAATCGAGCTAAATCCGCGCTTAACTGCAAACATTCATCCATTCACAATTCAGCAAATAGCAAAAGATCTTTCGCCATTTCTACTTTTGCATATTTTGGAATTTCTAAATATAAAAACAGAAACCCCTGCAAAAGAACAATATCTAACTCCGCTCCGTGGTGAAACCACGTCACTCCGCAACGTAACAGATACTCCATTTACCCTCAACGAAGCCAAATCGACCACTAGCCACACCTTCGAACATTTACTTACAAATCCGGAAATAATAGAAATGTTTATTCTTCTAAAGAATGGGCAAAGCATAACTCCGGATGGGAGGTGGGGCGAAAAATGGAGCCTATAAAAGAATTTCAACTATTAAATTGCTATAAATTTCTATTCAAGCTATACTTGAAGTAGTGAAAATAAAAATAAATAATAGAAATGCATGAATGACATAATAGATCAGTGGTTGAATAAGACATTTGGTAAGAAGCGGGAAAGCGAGCATGTACAGCATCACGAACAAAAAGCACAACATCCAGGGCTATGGAGCCAAAAGTCACAACCTCATAATCAGGGAGACGGGAAGCAGCGTTCAAAGAAACGTTTTTTTAACAAATCAAAAAATAAATCTGCGGTTCAACAACCACGTAATAATACAAATCAGGGGCCTCAAAAAGAGAGTTCTAATAACAACAATAGGAAAGATATGAAACAAGAGAATAAGATGCAAAAACATCACGAAAAAGAAGAAAGAAAACAACCTTTATTTAAAAATCAAAAGGTTAAAAAAGGCGTGCTTCGCATAATCCCAATGGGAGGGCTGAACGAAGTCGGTCAAAACATGATGATCTTCGAATACGAAGAAGACATTATTTTAGTCGATATGGGATTTATGTTCCCGGACGACGATATGCTTGGAATAGATTATGTAGTACCGGATACTACTTACCTCGAAGAGCGCAAAAAAAACATACGAGCGGTAATAATCACGCATGGACATTTGGATCATATTGGAGGGATTCCATATATGATTGAGAAGCTCGGTTATCCACCAATGTATGGAACCAAACTTACTATGGGTCTTGTTGAAAAAAGGCTTGAGGAGTTTAAAATGGTCGATAAAGTCGCACGGCACGTCATCCATCCGGATGATCAGCTTAAATTTGGAAATTTCAAATTAGACTTTTTCCGTGTAAATCACTCAATTCCAGATGGAGTTGGTGTGTATTTTCAAACTCCCGGTGGGACGGCTGTTCATACCGGAGATTTCAAATTTGATGAAACCCCTGCGGACGGAATTGCAGCACAGATAGACAAAATGATGGCAATTGGCAAGCACGGCGTAGACGTACTTCTTTCAGATAGTACAAATGCACTTAAGCCCGGCCACACTGTCTCGGAAATGGTCATAGGTGACACTTTGGACGAAATTATAGGCGGGACTCACTCTAGGATAATTATCGCATCCTTCTCGTCACTTATAGGGAGGATCGGGCAAATTATCGCATCTGCCAAAAAATATGACAGAAAAGTCTTTGTATCCGGCCGCTCAATGCTAAACAATATCGATATCGCATCAAAACTCGGCTACTTAAACGTACCGGAAGGTATGATCCATCCAATCAAACGTGCAAATGACGTCCCTGACAAAAACTGCCTCGTCTTAACGACAGGTGCTCAGGGCGAGCCGATGTCGGCACTTACCCGTATTTCAATGGGAAATCACTCTGACATACAGATCAAAAAAGGCGATAAGGTTGTAGTGTCCGCAAGCCCAATCCCCGGAAATGAAAGGGCTACATCTAGTGTAATCAACAATCTGGCAAAAGCCGGGGCTCAAGTTATTCATCATAAAATTATGGACGTGCATGTATCAGGTCATGGTCAAAAAGAAGATCTTCGCCGCATGATTCAATACATTAAGCCAAAATATCTGGCGCCGATTCATGGAGAATTTTTTATGAGACAAGCTCATGGGGAAATTTTCGTTGAAGAAGGGTACTCTCGCGAACAAGTGCTTATGGCGGAAAATGGAAAAATCATCGAAGTGCAAAATGGTAAAGCCGAACTGGTCAAAGAATCTATTCCTTCGAAATACATATTGATCGACGGGCTGGGTATGGGTAGCTCTGATCACGCTATAATTTCAGATAGAAAATTCATGTCTGAAAATGGCGTTATGATGCCACTCATCACTATTCACACTAAATCAAAAAAACTCAAAGGCGACATCGACATGGTCTCTCGCGGATTTATTTATATGGATGAATCCAAAGAAATCATGCGCAACCTACAGGAATACACAGCAAAGGCGTACAACGAGATAATGAGAAAAGATCCGAACGCAAAACGCAGCGAGATCAAATCATACATCCGCCAAAAACTCGACAAACGAGTCCACCAACTCATCGCTAGGCGCCCACTGATAATCCCAATTATCATCGAAGCCTAAGCCGAAACTTTACATCCAAAAAAAACACCACGTCATTAGGAATCAAAATGGACTTTTGACTCCACACAGAGCGCTTTCAGTAACTTTTGTATATATAAGTGTGGTTCTCAAATCCTTATGTCCAAGGAATTTTTGAATATACGAAATACTAACTCCACTTTCCAAAAGATGCGTCGCAAAACTATGTCGAAGCGAATGAAAGGACGCATTTTTCATAACCCCTGAGTTCTCCAAACTTTTTTTAAATATCTTTTGCAAAGTTGCAACACTTAACTTGCCACCCCTCCGACTTTCAAATAAATACGTCATCCGATTTCGCGAATTCACTCCAGCGCACTTCCACCTAACAATATCCGCAATCTCAATCAACAATTTATCAGGTAAAATCGTGAATCTATCGCGCCCACCTTTTGCATTGCGCACATGAATTAATTTCCTTTCAAAATCGAGGTCACACAATTGCAATTTCGTCACCTCAGAAACACGAAGACCAGCCCCATAAGCAAGACTAATAATCAATTTATGTTTAGGATTTTTTGTAACCTCTATGCATTTCAAAATCTCATTTTTGCTCAAAACAACAGGTAGGCGCTTTACTTTTTTAGCAAAACTAACACGAATTTTACGCTTCGATTTCGCCACACGTTTATAAAAAAACTTAATCGCGCAGAGGTAAACATTTAGCGTCGAAGACGCCACCCCTCTGTCCGCTTTATATTTCAAAAACATTTTAATATGAGCATAAGAAGGCGTTTTCAGCATTCCACAATATTTAATTGTAGAAAAATATTCTTCCAAACAATGGGTATAAGCTTCGATCGTCCGCTTACTAAAACCGGTGATCGCAAGTTCATTTGAAAAATAATGCCATTCACGAACCATACGTTTAACGTAAACAGGCCCTTGCCCACTCTCATTAAGCCTTTCAAAAAAATCTTCCGTAGCCATAAATAATTGTTAATAAATATTCCAAATACGCTGATCACATATACCAAACGAAATTAAAATTTCTTTAAAATCCAAAAGCGCATCTTAAAAAAAAACTCTAAAAAAACATCTCGCTTACCCGAACTTAGCTATCAATATTAAAACTAATTTACAATAAAAAAACGACCAAACGGCTACCACAAGCCATCCTCTGAAAGGAGACTGTGTACCGCAAGTCACTCCACAACTATGTAATAGCAAAGTATTATTACAACTCAGGTTTATCCTTTTCGCAACCCAAAAAGCTCGCCCAAACCAAGCAAACAAGCCAAACTAAACTTCCAACCTCAAATCTATTCCACCTAAACCTGAGTTAAGTGAAATAAATTTTACCTTTATGAAACCAAACGCATACATTCTAGATTGGACAATGAATGAATACAGCCGTCTGCTTGCTCAGCTAAAAGAGCAGGGTTTTGATTTTCAGAAGGAAGAAGGTGAAGAACACGTGCGTGTCGATGTCCCATTTTTTCGCTGGGAAGAGTTTGCTAATTTAGTTCAGCCACAACTAAATGCACCTTACAATTACGTGGACATCAAATATCCAGAGGAAAACAAACTCATCATTATTTTCGGCGCAAAGAGGTTTGTAATCACTAACAAAGAAGAAAATGAGGCCGCGAAAAAATGGGCCATCGACTCAGGTTTACCAACGGCGCAAGCAGACTGGTCTAATTGGTTTAAGTAAGACGGTAAAATTTACATCACTTAACACGCAGTATGCGGCTACAGTTTGCTGCGTTTCACTCCGCAAACTTCCGCCCATATTCACTGGCTGTACCGCACTTCGTGCGATATTATACAGCCAGTGAACATCGCATACTGCGGAACGTTATATGAAATTTAAAAAAACAAACCTTTTAAATATTTGAAAATTTTAGCAATTTTATGAAAGCGGAATTCTATATACAGAAGATCAAAAATTATTTTCCTCAAATAAAGTGGAAAAATATCCGTACTCTCACTCATGGCTTTGACCACGTTATTATTGTTCTTGATGAGAAAATCATTTTTCGCTTTCCCAAAGACAAAGAATACAAAGCAGAGTTTGAGAATGAAATACAATTGCTCCACTACCTGAAAAAGAAAGTCCGAGTCGGAATTCCAGAGTACAACTACATTTCCAAAGACAAATCAATTGCTGGATATGATATGGTAGGTGGCCGAGAGCTTACTGCTTCACGTTTTCGTCGCCTCTCCGCTTCGGAAAAAGATACCATAGCCAAACAACTCGCTGAATTTATCTCAACACTTCATGCCACGCCGAAGTCAATCATTACCAAATACAACGTCCGAACTGAAAATCAAGAAGAAGAATACAAAATCCTAGTCCGCGACGTTAAAAAACTTCTTTTTCCTCGGCTCAGAAAACGAGAAATCCAAGCCATCGAGGAATACTTTGCTGAACTAAAAGACGCTCTCGACCACAAGTATTCAAATGCGCTCACTCATAATGACTTAGCATGGGCACACATCCTTTGGGATAGCAAGAATAAGCAAGTTAATATTATTGATTTTTCTGACCGCGCATTTGGAGATCCAGCAATTGATTTTAGCGGTTTATTTGAGTATGGCACCAAATTCGTAGAAAAAGTTTTCAAATTGTACTCTGGAAAAAAAGATAAACATATGTTAAAGAGGTCGCAATTGTATTTCAAAAGAATTCCGCTTTCTATTATGAAAAATTCTATGCAGGGACGCCCAGTCACCTTTGAACAGGGTTACAGAAAGTTCAAGAAAACATTCAAAGTATAAAATTGCTAAAATTTGATTTATGATCGGTTTGTTTTTTCAAACTCAAGGGGACGCTGCGCTTTCGCTTCACTGCGTTACGCTCACCCTCATATAACAAGGGCTATACGGTTCGGCACTCGGCTCGTGCTTCACCCAAATTTTTCTTCCGCTACGCTCCAGAAAAACTTCGTATATCCCTAACATTATGTGAAATACTATGAAATTTCTCTAATACGCTTTAGAATTTTTTTGGCGGATGCACGGGTCGAATAACTCAAATATAAATTTAATTTATCAATAATCAATAAAATTATGAATCAAAAAAACCTCATTGCAATTTTAGGAGTTGCGGTCGTAATTTTGCTCGGCACAACCATATATTTCGCAACAATCAGCGATGTTAGCCAGCCAGCGCCCATAACACAACCCGCTAGCGATACTACGAATTTGCAGACATATACAAGCGATAATCTGGGAATTAGCTTTCAATATCCAAAAGGCTGGTTTGTTAGGGAAGATAAGGCTATTGGTCGTGTATATATAGAAAACACTCAAGAATATGGGTACAAATGGGATATGCCAGCAGATTTTCAACGGGTTTGGATTTCAACCTGGGCACAAGAAGTCTCCGCAGAAAAAGAAAATAATCTAAAAAATGGCAAACCCTATATGACAGAAATTTATACTTCTGTATCTATATCAACTATAAGTAACAATGGCATTGTGATAAATACGTATGAATATGAAGCTGATGGCGGTCCTACGCTCGCAGCTTTCTGGACAGACAAATCCGGGAAAAGATATTACGCAACTAATTCAACAGAAATTGATGATGTAAATCAACAAAAAATGGTTTCCAATCTGAAAAAAATTCTTTCGACCCTTAAATTCACAAAATAAATTCGCCAAAAAAAATTCTAAAGCGTATTAAAGAAATTTCTGGCTACATCACATAACAGCGTGTATCTGGCTACGGAAAATTGGCGTTAATTAAATCTATATGGAGTGCCAATTTTCCTCCGACCAAAATTTCATCCCTTAGTTTGATGAAGGTTTGGGTGGAGTTCTATCAAAAAAGCGTGCGTCTAATAATAGAAGTTTATCCTGCTAAATCGGGATGAACACTTCAGATACACGCGAACGTTGTAAAAAATTCCGCCTCGCTTCATTTTTTACAATGTGCACGAATATGCGTGGGCGGGAAAGTGGTATAATCAAACAATAGTAAGAATATCCGCGGAACTTCTTACAACAACGAATATACGGCTAATCCGCCCAAATCTCCTCCGCTACGCTACGG
>JAUYJN010000031.1 GCA_030700255.1 Candidatus Peregrinibacteria bacterium
TGTTGAGGCGCTACAAACTGATTTCGATTTCGCAATGGAAGAATTATTAAAAATAAGAAGAGAAGAAGGTGAGGTACATATAGCCGCTGGCGTGCCACTTCAAAGTGAAGTGAAAAAATTATACAGCTGGGCGCACCAAGCCGGACTTACCGTTCCGAAAGAATACATTCCATCCTTCGAAAGGACAGTAATGAGTAGCACTATGAGTATGGCGCCATTAACAATGATGGAGATCCCAACTATTGCGGACATCTCAGACCAAACCTCTGGCCCCTTTCAAACCATTGGGCCGGAGGATGAGAAATAAGCTATTTCTTAGATAGAAAAATTTTTCCTTTGACTTTCCCTGCTCTTACTTTATTTGTAATAGTGTACACGAACCGCGAAATAATAAACAAAACGCCCCTTTTGCAAAGGGGCGCTCATTTCGATACCAATTAAATCAAAAGCCTAGTAATCACCATCAACATCAACATAGCCATTCGATCCTCCATTACTACCACCTCCACCATATGGAGTAACCATTTGAGGTGCGACCATTATCGGCTGAGAAGTTAGTGCAGCAGGGGAATTGTAAGACTGAGGATTGTAAGCCGGAGGAGTGGTATAGTTATAAGTAGGAGCGGCTGTCGGAGCTCTCCTTAATTTGCCGGCAAGATCCGCAGAATTACCATCCATACTATAAAGAGCAACTATAAGTAGCGCCCCTGTAAGCAGTCCGAGCCAAAAAAGAACGAAATATTGATTCTTCCTTTGTGTTTGTATTCGTTTCATAACCTTTTGTTGGTTAATAAATAAATAATTTTTGTTTATATAACTTGAAAATATCCTTTCAAATCACTAAATTATAACATAATGAACGTTTTATGGCAAGGGATTTGACTTTTCTTTATAGAAAATAATTAGACCACCTTGTCAAGAAGTGCTGATTAATATATACTTACGAACCAATAATTTAGGCTATATGACTGGAAAAGGTCCACAGGAAAAAGGCGCTGATACCGGGCAAAGAAGAACCCTCGACGGAAGAGTTCGTGGCGAAGCGGATTCTACTCAAGCACGGCCTATTCTTGATGAGGTTTTTATGGGCGAAAGGGGCGATCTGCAGAAAACTTTAAGCCCAATTCAAACACACCAAACGCCAAGCTATGCGGCACTGGAATTTATCAATGGCGTCAATAGAGATAGATTAACTCCTCACGGAGGCGCAAATATATCAAGAGCTTGGCTCGAAACCATAGCGCATCAAGATGGTTCTATGAATAGTATCGTTGAATGCTCTCCAGGGCGCATATATACATCCATCGATTTCGTTGGTTCAAGCATAACCCAAAGAGCTGTTTTTGATGATAGATGCCCTGCCAGCCTTCGGGCAAAGTTTATCCATATAATACAGGAAGGTATCAATACGATCACAACAATAGTTGAGAATTTTCATGGCAGCGTAGATGGCTTCCAAGGTGATGAGGTGACGGCGAATTTTCCAAATATGCATCTTGCGTGCATGGCAAGTCTTGCAATAAAAAATGTAATGGAGCCAGTCCTTGAAGCTCTTCGTAAATTAACAAAAGAATTCAATGAAAATCATGCCGGAAAAGGCGAAAAATATAAAGTGGTAAGTGGTCTACGTATCGCCCACGTGTCAGCTCAAGGATTGAATCTAAGGACTCACAGACGTGTCAGTGGAATGATAACGAGAGGTCGCGCGCTCAAAGATTCAAAGGAATTTGAGGTAAAAATCAAAGAAGGAGAGGGGAGTCTTAATTTAAATACAACAAATATCCATGTAGAAAATGATCAAATAAGTCATCTAACAAAGGCCGAGGAGGATTTTGATAAAATTGCAAGCAATTTTGCAGGGGCCAGATTAAGAATACCTGAAGATAAAATCTCCACCATAGGTGAGGAAATACCAAATATAACACAGCTTCCAAAGAACACAGAAGCCAGCAAGCATCCAAGTACAACCCTAGGAGTACCATTTTGTATATATTTCCCAACTCTAAACGACGAGACGAGTAATGAAGAATACGACAGATTGGTGGGTAAAATTATTACCGTCATGGAAGAATACCAATGTGGGGACATAAAAGCGGTTATGGAAGGTAATGGGTTTTTTACAACATTTGAAACGGGGGATGCGGAACTACTAGCAGCTAGGGCTCTCCAAGCTGTAAGGGCTGCAATAGAAGAGTTTAATCGAACGAACGGGGAAGGCCACAAAGCTGTCTGCGGAATCGGTAAAAAAGGTCGCATGATACGTTTTCGTGCAGGTAACGAGGATAGGCATGAGCTTACCAGAGTTGGACTTGTCGTTCATGAGCTTTTTCGCGCAATGGGAGTTGGTATAGATATGTCTCAAGCTAAAGGTGGGCAGTCTGTAGCTGTTGGTGTGGCCGCCAGAGATAAACTCGACGAATATTGTATTCTTGGTGACACAGGGGATTATGCAACTAGAAATATGGACATAACTGTCACAGAATTAAAAGAAGTTAAATCGAAAAAAAGAGTGCATATATTTAAATCGGCAGAGGGCGTAAGGCTTATTGGAGCTTCTCCAGCTAAAGCACTTGAAAAATTAAATCAACTACTTAATAAAAAAAGAGTTATAAAAATGCGAGGGTCTTCACCTGTAAATGAGCTTATCTTACGTAAAACACTTGAAAGGGAGGATGCTGATTCACTCTGTATAGTAAGTCCAGAGGGGCAAGACGCATTTGATCCATATCAAACTTTATATCAAATAATTGAACAATATTCAGAAGGGCTTAAGGAGGAAAAGGCTGAATTATATGCAAGTATTAGCGATGGAAACGACTTAGAGGTAGAAGCTAAATTGAAAATTTGTCTTGAAAAAATTGGAAAAAACCTGCCTGGCACTCTGAATATTTGCATACTCGGTGCGGAATCAATGGATGAGGGGTCAAGATCTGTGTTAGAAGGTGCTATAAGTAAGATGGGGGAATCTGAAATCAAACTTATAATCGTTGGAAGTAACATAGAAAGCCCTAATATTTCAGAGGAAGAGACCTCCTTAATCTCCAAAGAAGAG
>JAUYJN010000032.1 GCA_030700255.1 Candidatus Peregrinibacteria bacterium
ACTTATCCCAGCCTTTACCAACTCAACAATCCCATAGCCGGGAAATCTCTGACCATATCCATTCGCTTGTTCAGAACTTATCCCCGCCTTTACCAACTCAACAATATCATAGCTGAGAAAGCTCTTATCATATTTCAACACCTCCTCGTTACTTATCCCCGCCTTTACCAACTTAACAATATCATATACGTCAAATCGCTCGGCGTATCCATTCGCTTGTTCAGGACTTATCCCCTCCCCTACAAATCCAGCGATAACGTATATGTTGAATCGCTCAGCATATCCATTGGCTGTCTCGGGAGACACTTTACTCAAATATAGCATCGCTTTATCTTGAGTGGAAAAATAAGGGTTTGAATATGAAGGCATAGCCTTCTTAAAGAGTTCAAAATCATTCATCATCAACGCAATAACATCAATGGATGTAATCCCATATTCCACCATCTCGGTTATCTCCTCCCTTGTTTTCGAGGGCACAGCCTCATGAATTTTATTTATCAGAAAGTCATTATTCACCTCTATGCCTGCAACATTTTTTAATTCCATAGCGATATCTGAGCTTTCCCTTCCTACGAATGGCATGAATGTCGCACCGCCATCGGTTGTAATATATACGGTGGGTATTCTTTTCGGTTTTTCCACCTTCATTTTTGCAATAAGAGAATCAGACTCTTCCGGAAATTGATCCATCGTTATCGTGAGAAAATTAACCTGCTCACCAACCATACCCCATACTTCATGAACCTCTTGTGCAAAAAGCTTACAAGGTCCGCACCAAGTCGCTCCAATTTCTATTACGGTAGCCTTACCGGATCTCATCATTTTTTCATAATTTTCTTCTGTTAATTCAGTGGTACTTCTTGCAATTTCCCCATGTTCTTGAATACCAAGACTTGTATTATAAATAGCCATAGCGGCAAAAAACGCCTCTTGTATTGTCGTCAATCCGTCGTTGTTCATATCCCTTCCTTCACTGAGAGCGGCAAAAAAATAAGGAGCAAAAAATTGGCAAGCCGTTTCCACCCCCTCCACTCCGGGAGAAAGAGCAATTCCCTCGATGCCTGAATTGATAATAGCCTTCGGAAAATTTCCGCTATAGCATTGATCAAAACTAGCGATTAATCGAGCGCCTTTGTTTTTTATAGGTTTCAAGTACTCCAAAAGCTCACTTTGCCTTAGATTATCACCCTGCAAATATATTGTCGACTCACGCTCCGCCCCACCATCTCCATGTCCGGTTGTATACAAAAACACCAATGCATCTTTTTGCAAAGATGGGTCTAATTGTGAAAAAAGTTTATCGACTCCGCTTTTCGTACCATCAAATTGAATAATTCCTTGGAATTCTTCCAGGTTTCCGGAGTGAGCGACAAATATCTCATCGAACCCGATCCCTTGTAAGGTTTTAATAGCAGATTTTACATTTTCAATATGCTTATCTTCAATATTATCACCATTTATAATTACGGCTATTTTTTTACTCACCGGATACTCCGGCATCATTTCCAAGATTTCTCCTTCCAAAATATCAAGCTTCAAAAGCAATAAATCCACCTTTCCCATTTCAATCTTTTTCATTGTTTTTAATTCCTCTTCTATACGACAAAGTTGGTCCGGCGTGTATCTCGCTAGGTTGTCATAAACCAACTGCTTATCTTCTAAGGTTTTAGCGGATAAAAAAGCGTCCAGAATATCTGTTGCAATTCGTACAGCATCTATAGGGGCTTCCACCTGATTATTCCCATTTAAATCATCTTGAATTTCCGGTTGTGCTCTATAAGAAGAAGGCATAATAATTTTATTTATTTTTTTTCATATTTTTTTTCCCAAATTCAAAAAGATGCTGTAACGATTTATTCTTTTTTTGAAGCTTTTCAATGGACTGAAGTATTTGAACAATACTATCTGTAACCGCTTTCTTTTTCATCTTAGTGATTAATTTTTGATAAAAATCTTATTATTGTATCAAAAAAGAAGCTGAATTACAATTTAATCATTGGCCTGGATTTTCTGACGAAGCATGGTGTGAACCGGAAGATTTGGAATATTCAATTTGATCAAAGCAAGTCCATCGCCACCATGCACAGATTCAACTTTTTCAAACTTCTTATGACTATTATGACTACCTGGAATATTCCAAAGGCCATCTATCGTCATAGCATATTCATCAGTTGGAGTCATAATTTCTATATTAGAATGATCATCAATTCTATTACGAATTTCAACGATGTACACATACTCATCTTTATTTAATTTCTCGCCTGTTTTTTCTTCAAACATTTGGCGGCTCACATCTGAATCTTCACGAACAACCCCAGAGAAAACATGCGTTTGATATGGTAAATTTTTCTCATAATATTGAGCCGCCTCTTTTGGATTTTCAACCAAGAACCCGGGGATAAATCCACGATTTGCAGTCTTCGCCAAATCATCAAGAAGATTTTTATCAAAAGGTTTTCCGGCCTTGATATTATCAAGAGCCTTTCTGTATGTTTTTGCGACTGATGCAACGTAATACACGCTCTTCGACCTACCCTCAACTTTAAAACTTATCACTCCGGCATCGATCAGATTTTGCAAATATTCAATCGCGCACAAATCCCGAGAATTCATAATATATGTACCAAATTCATCCTCATCCACAAGTAAATATTCACCGGGACGTTTAATTTCTTCAAGATAATAATTACCTTCCATCTCCTCATAATTCTCTGGCTTATATACACCTGAGTTTGGTTTCGCCTCATATACTTTGTACTCCCAGCGACAGCTATGAGCACATGTCCCTTGATTGGCATCACGATATGAAAAGTAATTTGAAAGCAAACATCTGCCACTATACGCCATACAAATAGCACCATGCACAAATGCTTCAATCTCAAGATTCGGATTGTGTTCTTTGATTTGTTTGATCTCGCTCAATGAAATTTCACGAGAAACTATAACACGCTCGACCCCCTGCTCATGCCAAAATTTCGCAGAAGCCCAATTGACATTATTCGCCTGAACAGAAAGATGGATTGGAATCTCCGGAGCATATTTCTGAGCAAACATGATAACTCCCGGGTCTGCCATAATGAATGCATCAGGTTTGAGGGCGGCCATTTTTCCCAAAACTTTTTCAAGTAAATCAATCTTCACGTTATGAGGAAAAATATTAACCGTGAAATAAATTTTCTTTCCTAAAGAATGTGCGAGTTCTGTCGCCTCTTTCAAATCATCCAAATTAAATTGGTTTTCACGAGCACGCAATGACAACATAGGCACTCCAACATATACTGCATCGGCTCCATACTGAAATGCAATTTTCGTCTTCTCCAAACTCCCACCAGGTAATAATAATTCAAGTTCCATAGTTAAAATGTTTTTAAAATTTCATTTAATTTTGGTCTAAGACGACTTTTATAAACAGACTGACAATCGCCATCTTTTGCCTCACCTTGACGAAGAGCTCTTTGCTCATCTTCAGGTAATGCAGCGATCTCCATACATTTAGGGGTGCAACATCCCTCATACTTCTGCGCACAATCATCACATTGAATAAACAACAAATGACAATCATCATTCAAACAATTTGTATGTTCGTCACATGGCAATTCACACTGATGACAATTACTCAAAATATCATCTGTAATTCTCTCAGAAAGCCTATCATCAAATACAAAATTCTTACCTTTAAATTTAGATGGCAAACCTTGTGATTCGATTTGTCTTTTGTAATTAATAATTCCACCATTCAGTTGGTGTACTTTTTCAAACCCTTCTGATTTGAGATAAGCAGATGCTTTTTCACAACGAATTCCACCAGTGCAATACAACATAACTTTTTTATCTTTTTGACTTTTAAGCTCATCAACTACCATCGGCAATTCTTCTGCAAATGTATCACAGTCAGGAGTGATTGCTCCTTCAAAATGACCAACTTCTGATTCGTAATGATTACGCATATCCACAATGACAACATCTTCTTCTTCCATCATAGAATTCCACTGACCCGCATCCAAATGAATACCAACATTCGTCGTATCAAAAGCTCCATCATTGAGTCCATCAGCAACTACTTTATTTTTTACCTTAATATCAAGTTTGTAAAAAGATTTTCCATCATCCTCAATTGCAATATTTAGTCGAAGATCTTTAAAAAAATCAGGTCGCATTTCAAGATTCTTTTTAAAAGCTTCAAAATTATTCTCAGGTACAGAAAGTTGAGCATTGAAACCTTCTTTAGCCAAATAAATTCGACCAAAAACACCGAGATCCGACCACTCGACAAAAAGCTCGTGCCGGAGATCTTCAACATTTTCAATATTCACATATCTATACATCGAAAGTGTAGTTCTTTTAAACGGCTCACCCATAAGACGCCTCTTAAGCTCCTCCTTATTGACTTTGTTCTTAAGTCCATTTGGATTCACCATTTGTCCACTAATCTCTATCCTTTTTGCCTTCATTAATATATTAAGTTAAAATAAGCTTGAAGTGCGAAGATTCTACTAATCTAAGCCAAAAAAATCAACCTTAACACAAAAAAATCATGAAAAACACAGCCTACTGGGTCATGCTAATCCTACCTGAAGACAGCGATATCGGGCTCGCAAGGCTTGGATACAAAGATGAAGCAAACAAAAAAGCTGAAATACAAGTCGAGATTTCAGAGGAAATGACAATCATCGAAGCGATCGACGAAGCTCTAAAGCAAGCTAAAAAGAAGAAACTAGAAATGCATGAAGAATTCACTCTCGTATTTCCAATGGATGAGCGAAATGGACTCGCAGGAATGCTGTTGGACATCGCAAGTGAACATGGCTGGGAATTTGAAAGAGAAATTCCAAAGTTTAAATAAAAGCACTCTCGGAAAAATTAATAAGGAAAAGGTATCAGCTCATTTCTTTTCAAATACCTAGGTTCAAAACTCACCCTTGGGACTGAGACTCCGATTTTCTTATAAAATTCCAATTCTTTCTTCTGAAATTTAAATGGTTTTTTCTCTATCGAACAAAAATAAGTATTTTCAGCCAATGATAAATCGATGTCAGAAATCAAATCTGGAATAGTCTCAGCCGACATGAAATCATCTGAATTGATAATAGCCTTTTCAGAAGTCTCCATAGGGAAATAATCTTGAGCAAGGGTG
The DNA here is from genome assembly GCA_030700255.1 of Candidatus Peregrinibacteria bacterium. NCBI lineage: Bacteria > Candidatus Peregrinibacteriota > Candidatus Peregrinibacteria bacterium. Next base: position 5,135 of record JAUYJN010000032.1, read on the forward strand.
TCTTCATAAGGGAAAAGAGAGAATTTCTCAGGGAAGAACTCACCGTATTCGCCCTCTTTCTTCATACTTTCAATTATTCGACCAACTAGCTCAAAATACTCCTTCTCGGAATATTTTTTATTAAAAATACAGAACTCGCCACCTCGAAGACCTATGCATCCGAAACAATTTTTACAATTCCAACAATTGTCACAATACTGAAGACTATTTGAATACATAACATAATTACAAAATTTCAGATCGTAACAATGTGCAATCGTCACGCATTCGTAACAAAGCTCCGTCTCCATCCCGTAAGCATAAAAATCATAAGTATCCTTAACATCGCGGGCATTCATAACGTATCTGCAATCTTGAAGCTCAGTCGCGCTATAACAATCAAAAGCATTCTGACTATCATAAAGCGAGTCACCGCTACAGTTTTCACTGTTAAGAATTATATGACGAATCTTTGGGAACGAAGAACTCCACTCCTTCCAACTTTTTTTCAAATACTCCAATGATTTATAAGAATCAACTCTATACTCTTTCAATTTCTGTTCGTATTCCTCCTTTGTAAGCTGTTGATTAAAAAAGCAATATTCTTGCCGCTCAAGCCCATAACAAAACATAGAATTTCTAACTCCACGACAATTTCGAAGAAACATCGAGTCGCTACAATTGTCACAATCATCTGAAAACTTCACATTGTAACAATGCTTCACATTGACGCACTCGTAACACAATTCCGACTTAAGCGTATTCGTGCAATCGACACAATCTTTACACTTATCAGCGAAACGACAGTACATACAATCCTCATCATCTTCGGAATTAAAGATGAAATAACAATTGCGGGAATGGCCGCAGTGATTGGCATATTCGGTGTTCTCCAAACTGCCGGCAAGCGCCATATGCATACGCGGAGCCTTGAGCCAAAGCTCATAATATTGATCAAAGAAAGATCTGTTAAAATCATAACTTTCAAGAAAAGGTATTTCAAAATTTTGCTTATGCCATTCATCAGTATGATAAACTGGAAAAGGCGCATCAGGTTTCACGTTTGAAATAATATATTTATCAGTAAGATTGCATTTTCTTTTATAAAGTTTTCGCTCATTACGAAATTGCAAACGTTTTCGAAGACGATCTTTTGGACACAAAGTCGGAAGTGGCACTTCACGTTTCGCATAGTAAGCCTGATCCTGCTGAGTGATTTCAAAATCAGCATGACATACTACACATTTTTGATTAATCAAAACCATAGATACATTCTAAAAAATCGAGTTGAGATCTTTTTTCATTTCAAGAACTGCATTGTGAGCGGCGGCTTCGAAGTGAGAACCATCCTTCGGACCATCTACTTTTTCGTATGCAAAAATAATTCCACGAGAAGAATTGATTATGGCGCCGCGACCATCCTTGTTAAAACATGGAGCGACTTCGGCGGCGCTACCGCCTTGTGCGCCGTAACCTGGTACCAAGAAAATAGTCTCTGGCATAAGTTTTCTGAGCTTGGCCGCTTCAGCCGGATATGTCGCCCCAACTACGGCGCCAACACTCGAGTACCCGGACTTTCCAATTTCCTGTGAGCCCCAACTTTCTGTAAATTGTGCAACCATTTCATATACAGGATTACCACCATCAACAAAGCGGTCTTGTATATCTCCACTCGACGGATTTGAAGTTTTTACAAGTATAAAAACTCCTTTTCCAAATTTCCTAGCAGTGTCTATAAACGGTTTCACCGAATCGTAACCCATGTATGGATTTACCGTCACGGCATCCACATCGAGAAGTTTTATCGAATCATCAAACATTTCCACTTCTCCCAAAAAGTAATTCGCGTAGGCCTGTGCTGTCGTACCTATATCGGATCTCTTCACATCCGCAATGACCATGAGCCCCTTGGACTTGGCATAACGACAAGTTTCTTCAAAAGCCAAATATCCAAAAAATCCATACTGTTCATAAAAAGCTATCTGTGGCTTCACAATCGGCACTAGATCACAAACCGCATCTATAATTCCACGATTAAATTCAAGCAATGCCTTCGATGCGGCCTCTGGAGTAAACCCAAATTTTGCCGTAATCGGATCAACTATACATGCAGGAATTTGCGAAAGGCGTGGATCAAGCCCCACACAAATACATGAACCTTTTTTATCAATCGCTCTGTTCAATTTGTCCGCAAAACTTTCGATTTTCAAATTCTCAAACTTCACTTCAACATCATCCTCATCCTCAACATCACTTACTATCTCTATATCCATCTCAACCCCTGTGACAAAGCCGCCAAGCCCACCCGGATCCCCCGGCCCTTCTTCAGGAATAGCCTGTATAAAATCATCATCATCGTGTGTCATATTTTTTTAAGTTAATTTTATCAAAAAAAAACTACCTTTTGATGAGTGGTTTTTCAAGCTAAAAGTATATAATCCCATATTAATTATTTATCCGGTCATAAGGCTAGCAGCCCCACTTCGGGTAGCCTCCATAGGACCAAGGAAGTCAGGAATAAGTGGAAACCCAATCGCTGAAACAGCAGCGGCCATAGCCAAACCGCCAAAAACTACAATACCGGTTCCGATGGCTAAGTTTTCTGCACCTTCTTTGAAATCATGCGTCCAATTTTCAAACATAATTGATTGTTAATAGTAATACATACTAACACGAATGGGGCGAAAGTCAAAAAATCTTTTCCTCCGAAATTGAGGTATAAAAAGCTATGCCCACTGAGCCTGCCAAGCCTCTGCGTCACGGGTAAATGAAAGAACCATCTCTTGTTCTTCCTTTGTGATCTTACCCATTTCGACTGCAACATCAGTTAAAGTTTGAATGTTTGTAACTGTATATGCGTTAACATTTGACTCTTTAAATCGAGTGCTGGCTTTTGCGAAATTGTAAGAGAAAATTGCTAATACATCTGTAACTGTACATGAGCCCTCTTCTCTAAGTGCGTTCACAGTAACTATAGAACTCCCTCCGGTTGAGATCAAATCTTCCACTACAATTACATGACTTCCATCTGGCAAATCACCTTCTATCATTTTTGCCGCACCATGCTCTTTTGGTTTTGAACGAACATATACCATCGGCATTGCGATATCGTAAGCCAAAAATGCAGCCCAAGGAATTCCGGCTGTAGCTGTTCCAGCTAAATACTCAAAATCAAGATTCTCAGTATTTTCAATAATATCCACAAATGCATCAACGACCAATTCATAAGCTTCCGGATGAGAAATTAACATTCGATTGTCACAATAAATCGGAGACTTAAGACCGGATGTCCAAGTGAAGGGATCACTTGGTTTCAATCGAACAGCACCTATCTCAAGCAAAGCTTTTGCAACTTCTCGAGCGTAATCTATTTTTTCTTCGTTCATATTTTTTAAATTAGAATTCATTTTTTACTTCGCCGCTCTTCGCCAATACACCTTATTCCCAACACTATCCCTGTGATACTCTCCAAAGTCTGTAAGTTTTTTCACATGCTCCAAACTCATGACTGGACCATTTATACAGCTCGGTTCTCCAGTGCCATCGACAGAGCAATTTCCGCAAACTCCAATCCCACATTTCATATATCGCTCAACTGAAATATCACAATCAATACCTCGAGGCTCTGCAATTTTCATAACAGCCTGCATCATAAGCTCCGGCCCACAAGTTGCTATAAATTTTATCTCTTTTTCATCTGCTAGTTTTTCTAAAATCTGAGTGCAATACCCCTTATGACCCTCGGACCCATCATCAGTTGCAATATGCACAGTTACTCCATCAAGGGCCGAAGCTCGATCAAGATAAAGTAAAAACCCTGCGTTACGTGCACCAACTATAAAATCAACTTTGCATCCGTTTTTTACACATGCTTCGGCGAAAAAATAAAGCGGAGCCGCTCCATATCCACCGGCAACGGTTGCAACATTACAATTAGAAGGAATCCTATTTACAGTCCCGTAAGGTCCACGAATGCCTACTTTATCTCCAATTTTTACATTTTCAGCAAGATGTTTTGAAAAAGGTCCTATTACCGCAATCGCAAAAGTCATTTGATGGCCATCATCATATGCAACGGAAAAAGGTTTTTCATCCACCCCTGGAATCCACATATTTACAAATTGCCCAGGCAAAGCTCCAAGCGAAATATCTACAACATATTCATAAACTTGCTCGTTAAGTTGTTTTTTCTCCAATATTTTTGCCGCTTTCGGCATTCCTTGTAACATATTTTATGATAAATTTATTATTAATATTTTCCATACAACCACACAGGGAAATGCTACGCATTTCTGTGAATACAACCAATTATTTCAGTCAGATCCTTAACTCCATTTTCATCACACCACTCACTCATTTCATTTGCAATCATTCCAAAAACTTCCGGTCCACGATAATAAGTGGCAGACCCTACTCCAACTAGCGTTCCACCAGCCATCATCATAGCGACAGCGTCACGACCAGTCAGTACTCCACCTGTAGCAATAACTGGAATTTTTACAGATTTATAAATATCGTATACACATTTGAGGGCAATTGGATGAATAGCCGGGCCGGATAGCCCGCCAACTTTGTTGGCAAGTATTGGCGCGCGCAGATCTATATCTATCGCCATGCCAGGACCAACCGTGTTTATAGCAGTAATTGCGTCAGCGCCAGCCTCTTCGCAAGCGCGCGCAATCTCTCCAATATTCGGAACATTTGGAGATAACTTCACAGACATTGGAGTATTTGGAAAATATTTTTTCACTTCACGAGTTAAATCAACTGCATCCATTATCGAACATGCAAAAGGTTTCCCAAATTCATTTTCCACATTTGGACAAGACATATTTACTTCAATTAATTGAGGATTTATCGCATTTATTCTATCTGCAATAGCCAAGAAATCTGACTTCTTCCCTCCAACTATATTTACAATAAGCGGAGCTTCTCCGGTTTTGATAAACCCACCAAGCTCATCCATGGCCTTTTCAAGTCCACCGTCAGGAAGCCCAACCGCATTGAGCATCCAATTTTCATTTGCTATCACAACCGGATTTGCATGACCTTTGTGTGGCTCCAACCAAACGGATTTTGAAGTTACGCCACCGGCCCCACATTCAATCACATACCGAAGACTATCCCCGGTAACGCCCAAAACTCCCGAGGCAAGAACCAGAGGGTTCCGAAATTTTACGCCGCAGAATTCAATGCTTAGGTTTGCCACTACACGTTTGGTTACTTCAATTATTCACTGCTTCATTAAAGCTAAAACACACTACACAATCAAGGAAATTAAATGCAAATTCCACAAAACAACCCTTCAAACGGAGGCCACCCTCCTGCAATCACTTCCCAAACACCTTTTCCTCGGGGAAAAAGTGGTGAGTCGCAAACCCGAGAAATTAAGTTTTAACTAATCCAAATGAACAGTGCAATCAATCAATACCTCCTTTCCGATTCCATTTTCATCGAACTCAATAATATTCACACAAGTATTCCCCTGTGAAATAGAAAACATTTCATCTAGCGGAACGTTAAGTGCCGCACTCAAAAACGCTCTATTGTATCCGCCATGTGCAACCATAAGCACGGTCTTGCTAGGATATTCTTTGAGCAACCTATTTAGAAATTTTTGCCCACGAATACGAACATCATGATAATTTTCACCATCAAGCGGACGCAATGAAACTTCAGTTAAACCCGCACTGTCGATTTCTTCAAATAGCTTTTCTTTTAAACATCCGGTAAGCGCTCCATAATTACGCTCCCGCAAATCAGAGGTCACATAAAAAGGCACGTCATGAAATTGCGAAATAGCTCCGGCAGTTTTTACCGCACGATTGAGATCACTACTAAAAATCATATCAATTTTCTCACTCGCCAAACGCTCCGCAAGCTTCTCTGCCTGCGCAACACCAAGAGGCGTCAATCGACCAAGTAACTCATCCTGCCCCTGCATAACTCCACTCACATTTTCAAAAGTCTGCCCATGTCTAACTAAAATAATTTTCATAATTGAATTGAGCGTAATTTAATTTGCAAACTTAACTTCTGTACCCTTAAATTCATCCAAAACTTTCCCATCATCGTATACGAGTATACCATGTACAAAAGTCATCACCGGCCAACCTTTTAATTTTTCGCCATCAAATGCGCTCCAACCACATTTAGAAAACTGCTCCCTGTTTTTTACTTCTTTTTCCATGTCCATATCAATTATAACCAGGTCCGCATCATAACCTTCTTCGATCACACCTTTATTTATAATCCCAAAAATCCTCGCAGGATTTTCACACATAAGTCGTACAACATCTTGAAGATTTAATTCTCCACGATTCACTTCATTGAGAAGTAATGGTAAAGAAGTTTGAACACCGGGAATACCGGAAGGAGCTTCTGTGTAAGACCTCTCTTTTTCCTCTTTTGTATGTGGAGCATGGTCAGTCGCAATCATATCTATAGAGCCATCTTTCAAGCCTTTGCGCAAAGCTTTGTTATCAGTTACATGGCGAAGTGGTGGGTTCATACGAGCATAATTTTCGAGCCTATCATAATCCGAAGTATTTAAAAACAAATGATGTGGAGTCACTTCGCAACTAAGTCGAAGATCATGTTCAGTGGATTTAGCAGCTTTAAATTTTTTCACTTCATCAAGCTCAGATTCGCACGACATATGGCAAATATGCAATCGATTTCCATATTTTTTACCGATATGAATCGCTTCTTTGGTAGCAATATGGGCGCATTCGCAAGAACGAATTTTACTGTGCACACTTGGATCGTTTGAGTCTTTAAATTTTTCCAAATTCTCTTTCATCATAAGTTCACTCTCGGCATGGATAGCAATAAGTATGTCTGGCAAAGATTCGAATATTTTTTCAATAACGGAATGTTCATCAACAAGCAAATCTCCGGTCGAAGACCCCATATAAATTTTTACACCGGCAATATTCGAAGCTTTTTTTATTTCTTCAATATTTGTCGGCGTAGCTCCTATATATAGACCATAATTAACTCGCGTTTTACCATTAATCAAACTCCTTTTAGCATCCAAGGCTTCGACTGAAATTGCAGGCGGATTATTGTTTGGCATATCAAGCACAGTTGTAACGCCACCGGCGATCGCCGCCGCCGAACCGGTTTTCCAATCCTCCTTATATTCATGCCCAGGTGTCCTAAAATGCACATGCGCATCTATAACTCCAGGCAACACATACATACCTTCAAGGTTATACTCTTCATCAAATTCACCCATAACCTCATGCCCACCTTTGTAAATTTTCGCAATCTTCCCATCCTCAATCAAAATATGCCCCTGAAAAGTTTTCTTTGGGGTGACTATATTTACATTTGAGAGAAGAGTTGTCATCAGTCTTAAACTTAGTTTTAAATTTGCAAATAAAGAATATCTAACGTGAATTTCAATTTATTTAAGCCAATTCAATTATAGACTGTGATACGATCAAAATCTATTTAAAATATAACAAGCCTTTTTGTACTCCATGCGCAAGAAGTGAAAATCAAAGCGAGCTCAAGTCCGAAAACCGCCCAAAGCATCCACGGTGCCTGAATTATCATCCCCATCACATAGTCCGTACCAAAATAAACCCCGCCCTTACGGGCGGGGAACTCCCGCTAGATTAGAAAAATGACGTTTTAAAAGTTAAATTCAAAAACCTATTTTATCGCTATTGTATGGGCAAAAGGATTATTACGTTGCTAATAAAGCCGCTTCTATGTTATAATTTTTTTGTATTTTAAAAGTTAAATGAATTTATGTTATTTGTCACGAAAAAAGTTATAAATAAAAAGAGCTATTACTACCTCCAATATGGGGGGCGTAGCTTATGCTTGGGAGATGGTGTCCCACATAATATCAAGGATTTGTTAATTGGATTTTTTACGAAAATAGGCGATGACGCGATTGCGAAATTAAACTCGGCCGCCGTAAAAACCTTTGCTCCAAAAAAACTCAATGAAATCGAAAAGATGAAATGCCTTTTTACGCTTATATCTTCGAGTGAGTTATTTACCAAAGAATATGCCGACTATCTTAGACAGTTTATAATGCAATTTGCTTTTAATTCCAATCGTTCGGAAGGGTCAAAGACCAAAAGAAACGAATTCGAAAAAATTGCAATAAGCAATATTCGAAAACCAAAAAATCGCACGGAGAGGGAGGTTCTGAATTCGCTTGCGGCTATCAAATTCGCATTCTCCGATGAAATGAAATGGAATCTCAAGAGCATCCGAAAAATACATTCTTTACTATTGCATGATCTGGACGATCCGCTTATTGTCGGCAAATGGAAGACTGAAAACAATGTAGCTCCCGGAGAGCAACCGACAGCTGCGCCATCACAAGTGAAAAATGAAATGAAAAAATTACTGGAGTGGTTCGTGGAAAATAAAAAGAAAATTTACCCTCCTCTCCTTGCCATAGAATTTTATATTCGTTTCGAATCCATCCATCCTTTTCTTGACGGCAATGGAAGGGTCGGAAGAATTCTTTTCAATACGATTTTATTCCACTTCAACTACGCACCAATAGTATTTTTTAGTCAAAATCATAAGGCTCACTGTAGCGCCATTACAAAGGCTACTCATGGAAGATCGCGAAATTTCCGACACCAGTTTTTGGATCAAGCCAAAAAAACATTTAACTTGATTAAAATCATATGAATCATAACTGCAAACAGTGCTCAAATAAATTTGAGGTCACTGATGATGACCTAAAGTTTTACGAGAAGATTTCACCTGTGATCGGCGGGGTGAAATATGGCATTCCTAAGAACTTACTGGACAAACCCATGCGAAATATTGTAAAATTAATCATTCAAATTAATTATAAGTACAATGAAGGTAACGACTGCATGGGAAAATGGAGGTGAAATACCACAGGAATACACAGCTCGATTAGGGTCTAATGATTTCGATGGTGTAGAGAATATATTTCCGGGAATCACAATCACAGGAGTGCCGGAACAAACACGTGCACTTATATATTTAGTGTATGATAGTGAAGATAGCGATAATTGGTGTCATTATGCGGCTGTAGGGCGAGGCGAGGACACAACGATCCCAGAAGGTGCGATCTCAGAAAGAATATCAGCTCTCGGCATTAAAGAACAAACCAACCAAGCAAAAGAAGTGGGATGGACTGGCCCATACACAGCGAGCAAAGGAGAATACCATATGCTAGTCATTGCAGTAAATCTAACTCCTGAACAAGCTATAGAAAGAGTGGCTGAATGGACCAAGGATAACGTGTTAGCATTGTGCGAAGAAGACGGAGTAGAAATAGACCGCGCAGAGATCGTTGGAAAATACACAAATCCAAAATCTCTGGAATTAGAAACTTAAGCCCGCCCAAGCACCATTGCTAGCAGTGCCATTCTGACAGTTACTCCGTTTCGAGCTTGTCGGAAATATGCTGCTCCCGGGAGCTCATCTGTATCTTCTTTGATTTCCCCAACTCTAGGAAGCGGATGCATAATTGTCATATCGGATTTACCAGTCATGGCTTTTGCTTTGTCTAAAATAAATACGCTCTTAAGTCTCTCATATTCCGCATTATCTAAAAACCGTTCTCTTTGAATTCTAGTACAATATAAAACATCAACACCTGCAGCTATCACCCCATCAAAATCTTCAGTCTCTTCATAAGAGACATTATGTTCATCCAAATATGAAGTTACTTTTTCCGGCATCCTAAGTTCATCCGGTGAGATAAAAATCATCTTCACATTATAGTGTCCAAGCAAATAACAAAGTGAATGAACCGTTCTTCCATATTTCAAATCTCCACTCATTGCAATAGTTAAGCCATCCACCTTTCCTTTTTCTTCAAAAATAGTATACAAATCCAATAATGCCTGAGTTGGATGTTGTCCCGGCCCATCACCGGCATTTAAAACCGGTACCGAAGCGGCGTTTGCCATCTCATCTACGGACCCTTGGTCCGGATGCCTCATAGCAATAACATCAACATAATTTTCAATCGTCTTTCCTGTATCGTGAACTGTCTCACCTTTATAAAGAGATGAGAACTGCATACCGACTGCAGTTACAACATCACCTCCAAGCCTCTTCATAGCAGTCTCAAAAGAAAGTCGCGTCCTTGTTGATGGCTCGTAAAAAAGACTCGCCATCACATACCCTTTTAACAAATCTGATGTCTGTTCTTTGAATGCATATCGCTCCATACCTCTAGCCACTTCCATTATTTTCTCAAGATCTTCTCTTGAAAATTGTTTTGTCGAAAGTATATCAGCGCCTTTGAATTCCATGTGAAAGAGAGTTACAAATTGATATCACGAGAAATGTAGCACTTAGAAGCTTTAAAAGTAAATTAAAATCAGATCGAAGCTATTGAAAAACTTACCTCATCCCTTTACAATCGTCCTGATAATAATCCAAATTATGACAAAGAAAGAGGTTCAAAAACTTAAACTCGTACTCGAAGATGGCTCAGTTTTCGAAGGAGAAAGCTTTGGTGCGTACCGTGAAACAGATGGCGAGGTGGTTTTTGCGACTGCGATGGTCGGATACCCGGAGAGCCTAACTGACCCTTCATACAATGGACAAATCCTAACTTTTACCTCGCCACTAATCGGGAATTATGGAGTACCAAAAAGTACACCAAAGAAGGATATAGAAGAATTTTTAGAAAGTTCACGCATCTGGCCACGAGCAATTATCGTAAGTGAATATTCAGAAGCTTACAGTCACTGGGAGGCTGATAAGTCACTTGGATACTGGCTCAAAGAACATGACGTGCCTGGGATAACAGGCGTCGACACACGAACCTTAACGAAAAAAATCAGAGAACACGGAGTTATGCTTGGGAAAATACTTTTTGAAAACACAAAAGCGAATAATAAATTCGTTGACCCAAATGAAGATGACCTAATTTCGCAAACAAGCATAGAGAAACCAAAACATTTTGCGTCTGGTAAAAAACATGTCGCACTTATCGACACGGGAATCAAAAACAACATCATCAGATCGTTTCTCAAAAGAAATATCAGCATAACTCTAGTACCTTGGGATCATGATTTTTCAAAAGATAAAACGAAATACGATGGCTACTTTTTCTCAAATGGCCCTGGCGATCCAACGTCAGTACCGGAAACTGTAGAAGCTATGAAACATGCATTCACAACAGGTAAACCAACATATGGAATCTGCATGGGAAGTCAAATTATGGCAATCGCCGCAGGTGGCAAAACATACAAAATGAAATATGGTCATCGTTCACACAATCAACCTTGTACCGATCTTGAGACGGGACGATGCTATATAACAACTCAAAATCATGGATTTGCAGTAGACGCCAAATCCTTACCAAAAGATTGGAAAGTCTGGTTTGAAAACGCAAACGACAAAACAGTAGAGGGTATCAAGCACAAATCAAAACCATTCGCATCGGTACAATTCCACCCTGAGGCAACAAGCGGCCCTACTGATACAGAGTTTATCTTCGACCAATTTGTGAGACTTTTGTAGAAATCATAATCCATACACATCTTTTCGATGCTTTATCTTCAAAATATTAAGTATTGAAAAACGCCCATCTCTATCAACCCAAAATACAGCTCTAAAGTCACCAATACGAAACCTATACATAGCTTCATAATTTCCTTGAAGTCGTTTCGCAAAATCCAAAGGATTCTCCTGAGAAGCATAAAATGCGATTTTATTAATAATCCTCTCGGCAATTGAAGACTCTATTTTTTTTAAATCTTCAATAGCCTTATGAGTATATATTACTTTATACATAAGCTTTATTATAAAAGTCCAAATTCTTTCATAACCTCCTCTTGAGAGTAAACCTTACCCTGTTTAACTTGAGCCATCGCCTCATCAAGCTCCTTCGCAAACCTTTGCATTGCAAACTCTTTCTCATCAATAGGTTTAATTTCACAAACGGGTACATTCTTTTTTAAAACAATATAAGTTATATTACCTTTTCGAGCTTTTTTAATCGTTCCAGCAAGATTATCCCTAAATTCCTTCATACCTATAAATTTCGTAGTCATAATATGATGTTACAAATTACACCTTAAGTGTACATCATAAAATTAAATTTAAAAAGAGGAAAATATGTGTAATATAAAAAATATAGACTAACAATCAAAAAATGACAGATAAAGAATTACTGGGAATAATTGCATTAATTATTAGCATAATAGGATATATCCCATATATCAGGGGTATTTTTAGAGGTAAAACCCACCCTCACGCATTTTCATGGTTGATCTGGGGATTGATAACCGGAATTGCTTTCGCTGCACAAGTAAGTGACCGAGGTGGGGCCGGCACTTGGTCAACCGGCCTTTCTGCATTTTTATGCCTCTTGATATTTGTACTCGCATTAAAAAAAGGAGAAAAAGACATTACTATAACGGACTGGATCAGCCTTGCATTTGGACTACTGGCAATTCCTCTTTGGGCAATAACAAAAAGTCCATTTTGGTCAGTTATACTTATAACTGTAGTTGATCTAATCGGATATTATCCAACTTTTAGAAAAACATATATCAAGCCGCATAGCGAAAATCTATCTATGTATATATTAGGATCACTCAAATTCGTCGTCTCTCTGTTCGCTTTAACTAACTTCTCGTTTATCACAGCGTTTTACCCACTGGTTATTGTGGCAGCAAACATAATCTTCATATTCATGGTGGTCTGGAGACGCCAAATTTTAACTAAAAAATAAATTAGCCTTCAGGGACTTAAAAATGGTAAAGTTGTTTTGAACAAAAATAAACTAACCGCTTTCATTATGAAAAAAACATTTATATCGCTAGTATTTGGGATTATAAGTATCTTTATTTTTTCAAATATAGGTTTTGCCGTCGCGAAACCAACGATCAATCCTGTAAAAAGCCCTTTCAAAGGAACCAAGCAGGTCATTACAGGGACCACCGCTCCAAATGCTCGTATTACTGTAACCGGAGGTCCTTACCAAATCCCACCAATAAATGCGGATGCAAGTGGGCATTTTGAATTAGTCCTATCGCTAACACAAAACAATACAAATATTTTTCAAGTATCAGCAACTGTCGGAACTGAAATCAGCGATCAAATACAAATTACAATTGTAGAGAGTGCAACGGAAGCATCCGCACATCAAGCGCAAACAGGACAAGATTATAGTGCTCCGGATGCGCCAGTGATTGAAACCCTTGACCATACGGTAGATGCTTATTTTTATACTATTCGCGGGGATGCAGAACCGGAGACGCGTATTTTTGTAACCGGAGACGATGAGGTCGAAACCGTAACTTCTACAAGTGGAATATTTTCTGCAAAAGTCAGGCTCAATCAAGCTAAGAAAAATACATTCTACCTGGAAGCGCATGATGCAGATGGGAATATAAGTCCAAAAACAAAATTTGAGATATTAGAAAAAGGTGAAACCGGTGAAGTTGATGATGTTAGAGTTGTAATTGATGAAACCAATGGTACTAATGCTTCTGAACCAAGTATAGCTGATCCATTCACAGATATAGCCGGACACACAGCGGAGGAATACATTGAAGCTCTTAGGCTACAAGGTGTTTTACAAGGTTATGAGGATGGTACCGTAAGGCCTGATGCATACGTTAATCGAGCTGAATTACTCAAAATGGCAATGTTATCATTTCAAATAAATGTACTAACCGAAGCTAGTCGTTCACCATTTAGTGACGTACCAAGATTCATATGGTTTGCTCGTTTTGTAGAGACCGCAAAAGAAGAAGGTATAGTGACAGGATACATAGATGGCAACTTTAGGCCGGACCAAACTGTGAACAGGGCTGAAGCGCTAAAAATAATCTTAGAATCATCTCAAGTACCATACAATCCAAATCCACCGGCAGAATATTTATTTAGTGATGTAAAAGAAGAGAATGATGCAGAGTGGCATTACAAATACGTATATTTTCTAAAGCAAAATTCAATAATTTCCGCCTTTGCGGATGGTGGCGCTCATCTATCCGATCAGATGACACGTGGAGATCTGGCTGAGATAATTGTACGACTTCAAAATTTCCAAAATCAGTAAAAAAATATAAGAATGAAATTCATTGCGCTTGATTTGGAAACGACTGGCCTCGATGCCAATAACGATACTATTATTGAATTTGCCGCTATTGTGTTTGAAGATGACAAAATTATTAAAGAGCTGCAAATGTTAATAAATCCGCTAAGGCCAATCCCAAGCATAGCGACAAATATAACCGGAATAACTGATGAAATGGTAAGTACTGCAAAACCATTTGAAGACTACAAAGAAGAAATTCAAAATTTCATAGGCGATTTACCAATACTCGGACAGAATATAAGTTTTGATATTGGTTTTTTAAAAACTCATGGAATCGAACTTACCAATGAGCAACTGGATACTTTCACTTTGGCTCGCGCCATCATCCCAAAGGCTCAATCATATAGCCTGGAAATCCTTACTGAAAATTTTAACATAGAACATGCTGGCGCTCACCGCGCATACGACGATGTAGTTGCTAGTGTAAAACTAATGGAGAAATTAAGATTACTTCTCCTAAAAGAAAGTGATGAGACTTTAGAAAAAATCAAAACACTATTAGGGAAATACACCTGGTCATGGAAAGAGTTTTTCTTAAACTCAATTGAACAAAAGAAACTATATGAATCACAATTAAAAGATATTGATGATTGTAGTTTTATAATGGATGAGCACGGAGAACCTCACAAAAAAGAAGTCACACCGGATCACACAATCCCACTTGAAGGTAAGAAAATAACAGAAGGATTTATCGACCCGGAAAAATATGATTTTTCTGAGAAAACATTAGTTGCCATGCCGGGCACACGAGCATTTTATTTTCCAAAAAATACTTTTAAACTTAAATACAACTATTTACTTCCGGAGGAATTTGAGAAGTTACTAAATAAAAATATAAAACTAAATGAAGATGAAGTAACAACCTGTATAAAATTAATAATATGGTTTTCCAAAACAAAAACATTTGAAACAACTGAGCTGAGTTTATATAACAAAGAATATAGTATCGTAAATCGTATAAATTTGGATGAGCACAGAACTCACGAAATTTACGACAAAAAATTACAAGAGCTGGAGAAACTCAATAAAATTTATATAAGCCATTCAAACCTTCTAAAACTTGCAACTCTGAATTTAGATCTTGGACTGGAGATAAAAAACTTAGTTGTACTCGATGCTATTGAGTTCGAAAAATCATTAGCAAAAAATATGACCGTTAGCATAGGTGTCGGTGACTGCGAAGGCGAAGGCGAAATGTTATTCGGATTACTTGGAATTATTTTTGAAAAATTCAAACCGAACGATTTGTCATTCCCTGAAATAACAGTCGATGAATCAATAAAGCAAAGTCAAGAATGGAAAAATGCTGAGATGACCGCTATGAAAATCATCGAAGGATTCATGCCTCATATACCGCCGAAGCTCCGCCTACTCAAAGAAGCTCTTGAAGAACGGGATAAGTTCAACGTTTCTTTGATGAATCCAAGTGAAGGAGATGTGCTGATCAGAATAACATCAAGGGATATCTTACAAATGTTAGATGAGAAAATTTGGCAAAAATTCGACAACATAATAATAAATGATGACATAGTTGAAGTTGATAATAATAAATTTTTAAAACAAGCTCTAAAACTTGAAGGTTTCGAAACGAAAAAAATAAATGAAAAAAACGAGATTGAATTCACTTCATTTCCAGACATGTCCGACTCAAAAAGCAAAGATTTTCCGGTGGAAGTAGCGGAGAAGGTAAAAGAAATTTTAAATAAATTTAAAAATGTTGTTATCGTATTTTCAAGCAATGGACCTATATCTCATTTTATGGAAAAAATTAATGAGAAACTTGAATTGGATCACGACAGCACGTCAATCAATGTTTTCGGCCAAGGCGTCTCCGGTTCAAATGGAAAAATAATCAACAAAATTCAAGCTGATGGTAGCAATATTATTTTAGCAAATTTTGATTTCGCACTTGAGCTTATAGAAATTTTTAAAGAAAAAAACATAAACGACATAGCACTCGTATTTGTGAAGCTACCATTTATGCATCCAAACAATTTGTATATGAAATATGTAGAAAGTTTTTACTCTGCCTCCTACGATGCATATACCAAATACTCGCTCCCAAAAGCTAAGTGCCAAATTTTAAAAATGATCCGTCGATACAAATCCTCATTTGAAGACACTCATGGATACGTACTGGATAGTAAAATCCAAAAACGCTAGCTCGAGCAAATCTCCGCAATCAACTCCTTAATGTAATCCTTCTCTATAGTATGGTGCGGAAGGCGAAGCTCTGGGTCCCACCCTTCTATTTCATCGTATTGTAAGATATCTATATCTATAATTCTTGGACCCCATTTGACGTACCCGTCGTCTTTGGCCATCACTTTGCCAAGTTCCCTCTCAACTCCCTGGCATATATATAATAAGGTATATGGAGACTTCTCTCCGTCAAAATTATCACTGAATTCTACCTGTAATACCTGATTTACAAAATCAGGTTGAGTTTTTATACCCCAAGCTTTCGTAATAATTTCCGATGAAGCGCCGACAATTCGGATACTATTTTCTTCGAGTAATCGGCGAGCGGAAGCTAAATTCTCATACTCGTCACCATTATTTGAGCCGAGGCTTAAGTAAATCAAAGTCATAAATATTAAAAAACATAGTCTACTGTATAACAAATCGATTTTTTTTACCATTGACATTTTGGCAGGTCATACCTAAAATTTCGCCGATCTGAATTAAGGTCAAAATTTCGTCGTATAAAAATCTAATAAACCTCTCAACAATGAATGACACAGCAATGCATGCAGGTACTCATCAAGATCCATTCACAGCTATACAGGACACTGAAGGTCAGGCTGAAAAAAGTATTGAGAAGGAAATGCACAGAAATACAGAAGCTATGGCTGAAGCTCGTCTTGCACGTGAAGACGATTTAAAGGTTTATGAAAATGAGTTAAAGAATGAAGGTATGCAAAAATTAAAAGAGACTAAGGAGGCGGCAATGAATAAAATGGAGGCTGAACTTAAAGAGGCTAGAACTTCATCAGAACTACTAAAAAGTAATGCAAAAAACAAAATGCCGGAAGCTATAAAGCTAATCATTGATAAGCTTAATATTTCAGTAACAAAGTAAATTTTCAAATTACACTAATTTAAATATGGCAATTGTTAAATTACAAAAAGCACACATAATCGGGAAAATTGCGGATAAATCTAAAATCCTCAAGGCTCTTCAAGATTTTGAAGTAATTCAATTGGAAGAAGTTAAATTAGAAAATAATGACCAATGGAAAAAGAACTCTGGAATCGACACTACTTTAGAAATGGAACGTGCGAATCTTGAATTTACCATTGGGCTACTAGCTCCATTCGCCAAAAAAAGAAGCTTGCTAGAGGGGCCAATCGTAGTAACTGAAAAAAAGGCTAAAGCTGTAGCTGATAATTTTGATCATCATACGATTATAAAGGACTGCAAAGATCTTGAAGTTAGATATACCAATGCAAAAACCACATTAGAACTTCTTGATAATGCGAAAAAGGAATTGGCTCCTTGGAAGAATTCAAAAGTATCACCAAAAGAAGACTTCTCAGCAAATGGATATGAAATAACTTTCATAATTGTATCAATCAACAGCATAAGTAGTCTAGAAAATGACTTGAATGAAATAGGCTCACTAATCAGCCTTGATATCATCAATACCGAAGGCGTATCAGTATATGCTACGTTAATATATAAAAAAGAATATTCTAAAAGTGTAAAAGATTTATTGAGTAAGATAAAGGTTAAGGAGGTATTGCTCCCAACAGTACAAACTACAGTAAAGGATGCTTTACATAATATTACGGAGCAAGAAAGTGAGGCTAATAAAACAATAAGGGGAATCGAAAAAGAATTTAGGAAAATGTCAGCAAATTACGAGACTTTACAAATAGTTCATGATTACCACAAATGGCAAGTAGATGCTGAACGTATGACCGAAAATGGGATTGAAAGTAAAACGACCTTCGCATATTCCGGATGGCTGCCTAAAGCTGAAATAAACGAAATAGAGAATATGCTTCGCGACAAAACCAATAATAAAGTTGCTATCATTCCTATAGAAACTGATGAGCCATCTCCGGTTGCATTAAAAAATCACCCATTACTTAAACCTCTTGAAAACGTAACTAAACTATATGGACTTCCTATTCCTACTGAATACGATCCAACGGCCCTTCTATCTGTATTCTTCATAGTGTTCTTTGGAATGGCTGTGACTGATGCTGGTTACGGAATAATAATGTCTATTATGATGTTGCTTGCACTAAAGTACGTCCGACTTTCAAAGCAAATAAAAAGTTTTGTAAGGCTACTTTTGTACGCAGGAATACTAACTATAATAATGGGAATTTTATATGGAAGCTGGTTCGGTATGACTATTGAGCAAGCTCCCGCTTTCTTAACGACGAGGGATGGTGAAAATCTAAAATTCATAGGGCAAATTTTCAATCCTATTGAAGATCCTATGACTGTATTGATTTTCTCACTCGTACTTGGATATTTACAAGTTTCATTTGGAGTATTAATTTCATTCCTTGGGGCTTTCAAGACTGGTAATAAAAAAGATGCAATAATAGATCAATTCAGTTGGTTCTTGACTTTGGTTTCATTGTCCATCGTCATAATGGGGCAAGCAGGGCTTGTCGGAACAGCGATTGGAGCATTCGGGCTTTATCTACTATATTTCTGTTTAGCATTCTTAGTACTAACTCAAGGTCGTTCAAAGCCAAGTATTCCCGGTAAAATAATATCAGGAGTTCTTAGTCTTTATGGTCTAGTTGGTTACTTTGGAGACATACTTTCATATTCTCGTCTACTTGCACTTGGGCTAGCAACTGCAATTATCGGTCTTGCCGTAAACGTCGTTGCCGGGCTAGTAAGTGGATTACCATACATAGGGTGGCTTGTTGTATTGATAGTTTTAATAGGTGGCCACTCATTTAATTTGGTGGTAAATGCACTTGGTGCGTTTATACATTCGGCTCGTCTTCAATATGTGGAATTTTTCTCAAAATTCCTAGTAGGTGGTGGTAAAATTTTCAAACCTTTTAAAAAAGAATCGAAATACGTCATGCTTGAAAGTGATATGTAAAAACTGATATTAACACTAATTATTAAAAACTTTAAAACTTAACTTTCAAATATTATGGAAGAAACAGCGGTAATGGCAACGGCAGCAATGTCTGCAGGTATGGATGGTTTAGCACTAGCCTTAATCGGTGCAGCTTTAGCGGCGGGTGTGGCGGGTATCGGATCAAGTATTGGTATAGCGATTGCCGGGCAAGCTTCAACCGGTGTGGTTGCTGAACAACCGGAGAAATTCGGTAAACTTCTTGTACTTTGTGCGCTACCGGGTACTCAAGCAATCTACGGATTCCTGGTTGGGTTCCTTGTACTTCTTTTTACCGGAGTTCTAACCGGCGAACCAAAACCACTTACAAATGCGGAAGGTTGGCGAATACTTGGTGCATGTCTTCCTATCGCAATAGGTGGTATGTACTCAGGATGGTTCCAAGGTAAAGTAGCGGGCGGAGGGGTACAGGCTCTTGCAAAAGACGACAGTTCACTTGGTAAAAGTATCGTTCTCGCAGCTCTTGTGGAGACTCAGGCAATCTTCGTATTCCTTATCTCTGCACTTACTCTATTCTTCATGGACTTGGGTTAGTTGACAATGATCAAATCCTAACTATTAAACTTCTATAAAAATGACAATCCAAGATATTTTAAACGACATCGATTTAGAAAAGCAAAAAGCGATCAACGAACTTGAAGCTGACCTTGCGAACAAAATCGCCGAGTTAAATTCAATCCATGAGAAAAATAAAGAAGGGCTAAAGCATGAGTACAAATTGAAAGTAGAAGAGAAAAAAACAAGTATAGAAAAAAAGATGCAAGCTCAAGCGAACATAGAGCGTAAAGCACTGTTGCTTTCAGCTAAAAGAGAAGTTCTAAGTGAAGTATTTACAAATGCTATACAAACTCTTTCAAGCGACGAGGGTTACGAGGATTTGTTAGCTTCACTTCTTTCTAAGACAGATCTTGATGATGCGAACGTTGTAGCGGCCAAAGGGAAAAAGACAGAAACTTTAAATGCTATAAAAAAGGCAAAAAAAGATTACAAAATTACCGGTGAAGGTGACTTCACAGGTGGATGTATCGTTATAGGTAAGAGCGTCGAGATTGATCTAACATTCGAAACCTTAGTAAACGATCTCCGTGGGGAAGCAGAGACTGATATCGCATATAAATTATTCAACTAATAGTTGACGAAGTATGAATCTTAATTTCTTAGCGACCGATGGACGAGGAGCGAAAAGAAATTAAAGATGAATACGAGTCAACTGAAATATAACAAAAAGAATAACCTCAACATGATCAAGGACGACACACAATTCGCGCACATACTGGGTAGAATTCGTTCTCAGGAAGCAAAAATGCTCAATGAAAATGAGGTTGAACGTATGATTGGAGCCACGAATGTAAAAGAAGCTTTCAAAGTATTGAACGAAACAGGCTTTTCAAATCATGTACTTGATATAGACAATGTAAGTGATTTTCAAAAAGTGATAAATGCGGAAATGCTTGAAACTGCAAATTTTCTCAAAAAGCTTTCGCCATGTCCGGAATATCTAAACGTACTTTGGTACATGTACGATATACATAATATCAAAACTCTACTTAAAGGTAAGTTTGAAAAAATCTGGGAGGGAAATATAGATGAACTTCTAAATCCACTCGGAAGCTTAGATCTAGACAAATTAAAGGCTTACTTCCGTACAGAAGGGGCTCATTTTCCGAACACAATGTTCGAAACCCACAAGGTTAGATTTGTGGAAACTATCAAGAAAATTGAAGCTGAGTATGCAAAAGATGAAAATTACCAAATGATAGATTTCACTTTAGACAAATTATATTTTGAATTAATGTCTGAAATTGCAAATGAATCTACTGATGAATTTTTAATAAAATTCACCATCAAAAACATAGATTTATTTAATATAGGAGCCTTATTCAGACTAAAACTAAAAGGGGTGGATGCTGACTCTATCAAAAAGACATTTGCAACCGGAGGTATTTTGGATGTTCAGGAGTTAGGAGTTTTAACTGAAAGAAATGCCTCAGACATACCAACCCTACTTAAAGAAACTCATTACAAAACCTTAAGTAATACAATTATAGAAGAATTTCAAACGTCAAAAACGATGATAAAAATAGACGAGCTTGGACAAAATCACATGACTGACTTCGTCAAAGAGGCAAAAAGTATCACTTATGGAATAGCTCCTGTGATCGCATTTTTCTGGGCAAAAAATAACAACGCTCAAATTTTACGAATGATACTTCTTGCGAAAATCGCAAATATAAATCCGGAATTAATTAAAAAACATATAAGAAACCTATATTAATGAATAAATACGAAATCGCAATTATCGGTCAAAAAGACATGATCATGGGATTCAAAGCCATTGGGATTACTGCTGTGAATGCTTTGACAAGTGAAGAAGCTCTAAGTGTGTTGAAAGAATTAAAAAATGAAAAAAATGGAGAAAGAGCTAAATATGCAATTATCATGGTAACTGAAGAATTGGCAAAAACCTTCCCTGAAGATGAGTACAAAAAACTTTCAGAAGATATGCTTCCATCAATTCTTATTATCCCGGGAGTCCAAGGTTCTACGGGGCTCGGGATGAAAAAGCTCGGAAAGATCGTGGAAAAAGCGATTGGGTCAAATATACTAAAATAATACAATTTAATTAAATTTAAAATGACAGAAACTAAAGGAATCATCATTAAGGTCTCAGGACCACTGGTCGTTGCCAAAAACATGATCGGGGCAAAGATGTACGAAGTGGTACGCGTTGGTAATGAACGTCTGGTTGGTGAAGTTATCCGACTTGAAGGTGATACGGCATCTGTACAGGTTTATGAAGAAACAGGTGGAGTTGCTCCGGGAGAGCCGGTAGAAAGAACCGGAGATACTCTTTCAGTTGAACTGGGGCCTGGTCTTCTACAAAGTATTTATGATGGTATCCAACGTCCACTTTCTGCTATTGAAGCAAAGGTAGGACCATTCATTACTCGTGGAGTTGAAGTGCCCGGACTTGATCATGAAAAAAAATGGGACTTCGTAGCGGTAGCGTCAAAAGGTCAGCAAGTAAAAGCCGGTGACGTACTTGGAACTGTTCAAGAGACAAGTCTTATAGAACATAAAATCATGGTACCGCCAACTGTAACAGATGCGGTAGTTGAAGAAATCAAATCAGGGAATATGACAATTGATGAAATCGTTGCGGTACTCAAAGATAGTGAGGGAAAGACACACAAGGTAGCTATGATGCACAAATGGCCTATTCGTATCCCAAGACCAATCAAAACAAAGAATATTCCATCAGTACCTCTAGTATCCGGTGGACGTTCTATCGATACTTTTTTCACTCTTACAAAAGGTGGAGCGGCTGCAATTCCAGGTCCCTTCGGTGCAGGTAAAACAGTAACTCAACAAACTCTTGCAAAATACTGTGATGCACAAATTATCGTATATATCGGATGTGGAGAGCGTGGTAACGAAATGACTGAAGTGCTTGTTGAATTCCCACATTTGGAGGATCCAAATACAGGAGAACCTCTTATGAAACGTACAATTCTTATTGCAAATACTTCTAACATGCCGGTGGCTGCTCGTGAAGCTTCTGTATATACAGGGATAACTATTGCAGAGTATTACCGTGACATGGGTTACGATGTTGCGCTTATGGCTGACTCAACTTCTCGTTGGGCTGAGGCTATGCGTGAGATGTCCGGACGGCTGGAAGAAATGCCCGGTGAGGAAGGATATCCTGCTTATCTTGCATCACGTATCGCTGCTTTCTACGAAAGAGCCGGGTACGTTGATTGTCTGGCAACCGAAGATCGTAAAGGTTCACTTACTGTTATCGGAGCGGTGTCACCTCCTGGAGGAGACTTCTCTGAACCGGTTACGCAAAACACACTTCGTGTGGTTAAAGTATTCTGGGGACTTGATTCAAAACTTGCGTACGCTCGTCATTATCCTGCTATTAACTGGTTAACTTCATACTCTCTATACCAAGACAATGTTGAGGCATATATGAGAAAAGAAGTTGCGGAAGATCAACCGACGTACAGAAATCTTGCGATGGATGTATTACAACAAGAGGCGAAACTGGAAGAGCTTGTACGTCTCGTTGGAGCTGATTCGCTTTCAGGTAAAGAGCAACTTATTCTTATGGTGGCAAAGATGCTACGTGAGGATTACCTATACCAAAACTCATTTGATCCTGAGGACGCAAGAACTCCACTAAAGAGACAATACCAAATGCTAAAAACTATTCTTACAGTTTATAAAGTAGCTTCAGGTCTTACAGAAAACCCTGATTTTGACATGGGGGCTGTGAAAAAGCTTGATGCAGTAGGAGAAATTCCAAAAGTAAAAGACCTAAGAACAGATGAAGAGTTTGAAGAACTAAGAAAAAGACTTACTGATGGAATCAACGCTTTAGCATAAAGCATCATAAAATATTTAAAATTTAATTATACAAAATGCGTAAAGAATTTAAGACCGTTAAGGACATCGTTGGTCCATTGGCATTCGTAGAACTTCCAAAAGGTGAGGCGATCGCATACGAAGAGCTGGTAGAGATCACGACTAACGACGGCAAAGTAAGACTCGGTAAAGTGCTTGAAGCTAGAGAAGGACTTGCTATCGTACAGCTGTTTGAGTCACCACAAGGTGCTGCGACATTGGACGCAAAAGCAAAATTCCTTGGAACTACATTCAAGTTCGGTGTATCTGAAGACATGCTTGGACGTACATTCAATGGACGTGGTATCGCGATCGATGGTGGACCGGACATCATTCCTGAGAAAAAGCTTGATATCAACGGTTTCCCAATGAACCCGGCTTCACGTGAAATGCCAAATGACTTTATTCAAACAGGTATTTCTACAATAGATGCGCTTAACACTCTAGTTCGTGGACAAAAACTTCCTATCTTCTCCGGATCAGGACTTCCACACAACAAACTGGCAGCTCAAATTGCACGTCAAGCGACTGTAAGGAGCGCGGACGGATCGGTGGGTGGAGACTTCGCGATTGTATTCGCAGCTATGGGAGTGCCATTTGAGGAGGCGGAGTACTTTATTGAAGAATTTAAACGTACAGGTGCGATCGAGAATTCGGTACTATTTATCAACACTGCAGATAATCCGGTAGTTGAACGTATTGCAACCCCTCGCCTCGCTCTTACTACGGCAGAATACCTGGCATTCGAAAAAAACATGCATGTACTTGTAATTTACACTGACGTAACTAACTACTGTGAAGCCCTACGTGAAATCTCAGCTGCTCGTAAAGAAGTGCCGGGTCGTGCCGGATTCCCGGGTTACATGTACACTGACCTTGCAACTCTATACGAAAGAGCCGGACGTCTACGTGGCAAGCCGGGAACTGTGACTCAGCTTCCTATCATGACTATGCCGAATGACGACAAAACTCATCCGATCATCGACTTAACCGGTTATATCACCGAAGGACAAATCGTACTTGGACGTGATCTTCACAAAAAAGGTCTTTATCCACCGGTAGCGGTCCTTCCATCTCTATCTCGTTTGATGGGTAATGGACAAGGTGACGACAAAACTCGTGAAGACCACAAGGGTGTAATCGCTCAACTCTTCGCAGCGTACGCATACGGGCTTGAAATGCGTGAACTTGCCGTGATCTTGGGTGAAAGCTCACTTTCTGATACAGACCGCTCATACCTCAAATTTGCAGATGCTTTTGAAAATTCATTTGTATCTCAAGGTGAAACAAATAGAGATATCGCTAAATCATTAGACGAAGGATGGAAGCTTCTAGCAATCCTTCCAAAATCAGAACTTAAGCGTATTAAAGACGATTTGATCGAGAAATATTTACCTAAAACTACAGCGTAATGACAATACTGGCAGGATACAGCCCAACCAAAATGGCGCTTCTCGAGCTCAAAAGCAAACACAGCCGAGCAAAGAAAGGTCACAAACTTCTAAACGACAAACAGGAAGGTTTGATGGCTGCATTTATGGAAATCATCCGCGAAGCACAAAAACTAAGAGAAGAAGCTGAAAAAAATCTCGGATCAGTATTCACATACTTACTTCTTGCTTCCGGTTCAACTGCGCATCCGGAATTTATAGAAGCAGCCTTACTCAAACCTACTATGTCAGCTGCACTAAAAGTCGAAGTAAAAAACATAATGAGTGTGAAAATCGCTGAAATGACGGCTGAATTTGCAGAAGACAAAGGTGGATATGGATTCCTTCATACAACCGGAGAACTCGACACAGGACTTGAAAAATTAAAAGAATTTATACCAACTTTAGTAAAACTGGCAGCTATAGAAAAAAAGGCTGAACGCATGGCAGATGAACTTCAAAAAACACGCCGTAGAGTAAACGCGCTTGAGCACGTAATGATCCCAAACCTACAAGATACTATGAAATTCATCCAACAAGCCCTCGATGAAAAAGGCCGAATGGAAAAAATAGTATCTATGATCGTAAAAGCAAAGACTGCCGCATAAACAAGCTTTTATAAAGCCCCTCCTATATCCCTAAAATCTACTTAAGCTCAAATGTTTGAGCTTCTATATCTCCAAAAAGTGGCTCATAAACAAAAGTTGGAGCTGATACGTCACTTCCTTCTAATACTTCGAATACAAGGTCGCAAGTAGTTGTTTCGGTAGCTAGAGCTTTGACGGTAGCTCCACAATTATGCAATCCACTATCATCTGTGATACCTACGTAATTTGTAGACTCTACCACTTCAGATCCATAACCAAGTGAGAAATTTGAACTGAGTTCAGAAAATTCTTCATCCCCCGCTTCAACGGTAATATTTACAACCACAGCCTTATTTCCATCAAAAGCAGCATCGTACTCATTTGTTGGATGAACCCAACCATCAAGTAAATAATTTGCTGTTATAGTTGAACCATTTAGTTCAAAAGTACCACCAAGATTAATTGTATTATTAGAAGCTCCTCCTCCACAACCAACTAGCAAAATGATAGAGATCGCAACTATTAACGAAGTTATTTTTTTCATGATTTTATATTTTAAATAAAAATTATTCACCTATGAATTCTACTCTCAGTAACTATCAAGTCAACCGAGGTTCGGTTGCATGAAAGCAACTTTGTTGCGGTTTAAAAACTTAAAAAAAACAATTTACAACTTATGTTCAGCCCTTAAAGCATCTATTTCATCACGCAAGTCTGCAGCTTTTTCGAACATCATATTTAGAGCGGCAATATCCATTTCATTTTCAAGATGTTCGATGTATTTACTAATTTCTTCTTTTGGTATTTTCTTCTTGTCTCGAGATGAAGTGCGAGATTTACCGGAGGCGGAGCCGCCCATAGTTATATCTTTAACGGCCTTTATAATAGTTTCCGGGGTAATGCCATGTTTTAAGTTATAAGCTGTCTGAATCACGCGGCGACGCTCAGTTTCATCAAGAGCTGACCTCATAGCTTCGGTGATTACAAGTTCTCCATCTATTTCTGAAGTATAAAGGTTTACATGTCCATTTACATTACGCGCAGCTCGTCCAATGATTTGAATAAGAGCTGAGATGGAACGTAAGAACCCTCTTTTATCTGCATCAAGCACTGCAATAAATGAAACTTCCGGAAGATCAAGCCCTTCACGAAGAAGGTTTATACCGACAAGTACATCGAACTTACCAAGTCGAAGATCTCGCAAAATCTCAATGCGCTCCATATTATCAATATCAGAATGAAGATACTGAACCTTGATTCCGGCTTCCAATAAAAACTCTGTTAATTTTTCTGAAGATTTTTTTGTAAGAGTTGTTATAAGTGTGCGCTCCCCTCTTGCAGTTGCCACCTTTATCTCCTCCATAACATCTGCAATCTGCCCGGTTGAAGACTTAACTTTAACCTCCGGATCTATAAGCCCTGTCGGTCGAACAATTTGTTCAATAATATGTTCTTTCTTGGTATGTGCGAATTCGTACTTATTTGGAGTAGCTGAAACATAAACAGTATTCTTCATATATTCTTCAAATTCTCCAAAATTAAGTGGCCTATTATCAAATGCAGAGGGTAATCTAAATCCATGCTCAACCAAAGTTTGTTTCCGTGAAAAATTCCCACCAAACATACCGCCAACCTGTGGGACTGTTATATGTGATTCATCTATAAACATAAGGAAATCTTCAGGGAAATAATCAAGAAGCGTACTGGGCCGCCTACTCACCTCCCCGTTGTGATCAAAGTAACGAATATAATTTTCTATACCGGATACATAACCTGTTTCACGCAACATATCCATGTCATATTCTGTACGAGTTCTAAGCCTCTGAGCCATGAGCTCCTTACCATTTCCTATAAGTTCATTACATCTGATTTCAAGATCCTTTTCTATCAAATGAATAGAATTATTAACTTTTTCAGGGCTTGTTACAGAATGCTTTGCGGGAAAAATGGTTACTTCTTCATATTCATTTACAAATTCACCGGTAAAACAATCTGCTTCTGTTATTCTTTCAATTTCATCACCAAAAAATTCAATTCTAAAAACGGTACCATCACTACTGGGTTGATAAATTTCAACAGTATCTCCAAGCACATGGAACATCCCCGGTTTAAAATCAGTTTGCGATCTTGTGAATTGAATATCTGTAAGATGGCGAAGCATCTTATCTCGTGGGATTATCTGCCCAACATTTAACTTCATCGCAAGAGCTTCATAATCTTCAACTGAACCGAGGCCATAAATACAAGAGACCGAGGCAATAACGATAACATCACTACGAGTCAAAAGATTCATAGTCGCCGTATGTCGATATTTATTTATCTCATCATTGATTGATGCATCTTTTGCAATATAAGTATCTGTCGCCGGCATATATGCTTCCGGCTGATAATAATCGTAATACGACACAAAATAGCTCACCGCATTATCAGGGAAAAAGTCCTGAAACTCAGAACAAAGCTGGGCTGCAAGAGTTTTATTATGTGCCAAAATCAAAGTCGGCTTCTGCAATTTTTCTATAACTTTTGCAGCGACATATGTCTTACCGGTACCGGTGGCACCAAGCAAAATCTGATCCTTCACCCCACCTTCAAGATTCTTAACCAACGACTCAATCGCAAACGGCTGGTCACCCGCCGGTTCAAATTTACTTACTAATTTAAATGGTTTAACCTTCATAATTTAAATAACAAAATATTCAAAAATACAGCTTGTGGATAATACCATAACCAAAAACGCAGGGCAACGAGTATTTAATCAAAACCCCTAAAATATTTCCTCTTCAGCAAATTTATTGTAAAGCATTGGTATTACAAAAAGTGTAAGAACTGTTGAAAATGTAAGACCGAAAATTATACTAAATCCAAGCGGCCCCCAAGTGATGTCGCTAAGTGCAAGTGGTAAGATACCTGCAACTGTCGTAATCGTTGTTAAAATTATCGGTCGGAACCTTGCAGAGGTTGCCTCTATAATTGCTTGTGTTTTTTCTATGCCATTAAGGCGATTTTCGTTTATTCGATCAATAAGTAAAATCGCATTATTTACGACTATTCCAGATAGCGCAACGATACCAACGAATGCGGTAAAACTTAAAGGTAAGCGCATAATAGCAAGCCCAGGAAGTATTCCAGTAATCGCAAGCGGCACCGTCATAAGTACGAAAATCGGCTGCCTAAATGAATTAAACTGAAGTACGAGTATTGCAGCAATTAAGAAAATTCCAATAAATAATGCTCTAAACATATCAGCAAAAGATTCTTGAATATCCTCAGTCTCTCCTCCATATGTCATGGCGTATCCCTCTTGCATGTTTAACTCATCTAAACGACTCTCAAGCTCATCAATAATAGTTTGGGCGATGACTCCTTTTTGAGTATAAGCCGTTGCCTGCACGGTACGCTTACCATCTTCATGGATTACACTTCCTTGCCCTCCCTGCACATCAAAGTCCACAAGTGATTGCAATGGAACCATACCTTTGTGAGTAGAAATCTGAAGTGATTTTAAAGCATCAATAGTTGCTGTGTGGGTTAAGTTTGGATCTACAAATTGACCATCAGTATTAAGATTCATTTTCACAAGAACGCCGATATCTTCTTTTGGAGTTTTGATCGTAGTTGCTTCAACTCCATGCAAAGCAGTTCTCAAAAACGATGCGACGTCCGAAGCAGTTAGCCCAAATTCAGCTGCGATTTCAGGCCGAAAACGAACGACAAAATTTAACTCAGTATCCTGACTTGAACTTCTTATCGAGGTAGTCCCTGGAATCGATTTAAGTATTTTTTCGGCTCCTGCAACGAGACGCTCAAGCTCTTTCATATCATCACCTTTGAATTTAAGGGCGATTGGGGCCCCCGCAGGGGGCCCTTTGTCCTCCTGTGTAATCATTATTGTACCACCTTTTAATTTATCTAATTCTTTTTTCAACTCATCACTTATCTCAAGACTAAACTCCGTTCGATCACTTTTAAGTTCAGCTATTATATAACCAAGATTTGGAGTTTCTCCAGCAACGACTGAAGTAACGTCCATACTAAATCCTCTCCCTGTATTTGAAGCAAAAGATTCAATCCGATCATCTTTTAATAATAAATTTTCAACCTGGATCATAAACTCATCAGTATATTCAAGGGTTGTCCCAACCGGAGTTTCAATGTCAAAAAACAAAGAGTCGCTATCGGCCTGTGGGAACATTGCAACTTTCAAAACACCAAAAGCAGGCAGGGATAAACTAAAACAAAATGCCAATATCAAAACAACACTCATCATAATTTTCTTACGTCTATCACCAAGGAAAATCTCTATTGTATGAGAATATTTCTCACTTAATATTTCAAAATAATCTTTCTTATGTTTATTAACACCTGGTTTTTTATGAAGCATATGGGATGCGATTGTCGGCAAAATTCCAAGTGAAACAAAGAGTGAAGATACAAGTACAAGGCTTACGGTAATTGGGATATGTTTAATAAACTCGCCAATCATCCCTGAAGCAAAAAGCATAGGCACCATTGCAGCGATCGTTGTCATCACTCCTGAAGTAATTGGAGACGTGAATTGAGTAATTGTTTTTTCTGCAGCCTCATAAGGCACTTCACCATTTTCAATTCTACTATGTATACCCTCAACGAGCACTATGGCGGAATCAACCAAAATTCCAAGAGCAAGAATAAGTGAGAAAAGTGAAAGAAAATTTATCGTCAAACCCATATAAGAAAGTGCTCCAATCGTAATAAGGAAAGATAATGGGATACTAAGCCCTGTCAAAATAGCCGGCTTAAAACCAAGGATAAAAACAAGAATTAATGTAACTACGATTACCGTCTCAAGTCCACTTATAGATAATCTCTGAAGGTCTTCATTTATACGCGCCGCTGTTTCCAAAGAATAAAACACGGTCACACCTTTGAGCTCCTCATTTTTCATATTGTCTATCTCAGTCTTCACCTGATCCGTGATACGCACGACGTCACCACCTACTCTTTTTTTCACATTGATAGTAATCGCACGTTGCGGAGCTGCACCATCTATACTAACTCGAGATTTCGTAGATTGTTTTTTTGTAGTATCTATAACTGTCGCAATATCTTTGATATAAACTGTACTACCATCATAAGAAGAAATAGGTATCCATTCAACTTGAGAAGGGTCTTCGATATCACCATTAAATCTAACTGGATACCTCACGCCATTGTATTCCAAAGTACCACCTGGCAAAGTAGAATTTTGACGCGCAAGCGTTTGAATAACGCTCTGGGCAGATAATCCATAAAGTGTAAGTTTCGATTCATCCAAAATAACCTGAGTCTCTCTATCGTAAGCGCCAGAAATAGTAGCTTCAGATATCCCAGGGATACGTTCGATTTTTTGCTGAACTTCTTCGGCAATTTCTTTCAAAGCTCTAGGATGAACATCTGCAGCCAGTGAGATTACAATAATTGGCTGATCATCAAAGCGGATTTGTTTTACGACTGGAGCTTCGGCCTCGCTTGGCAGCTTCGGCCTCGCCTCATCCACAGCATCTTTGAGCGCCTGAATTCTCTCAGTAATATTACTCTTCGCATCAAAAGTCACAGTAAGAAGCGATATACCTTCGGCAGAAACTGAAGTGTAAGTATCTATCTCATCAAGAGAACCAATTTTATCTTCAATTTCATTTGTAATTAATTTCTCTGTATCCTCAGCGTTCGCACCATTTAAAAATGTCATAACAGTTCCAACTGGCACCTTGATTTCAGGAGTTGATTCTTTTGGGATTTTCACAGCAGAAACAAGACCAAGAAAAATAGTCGCAATTATAATCACGTACGTAAACCGATAATTTTTTAACAAAAAGTGCCACATAAAAATCTTGTTATTGAACTTTCACAACTTCGCCATTTTGGATCCCACGAGCATCTTCGATAATACGAGTACTATCATCAAGCCCTGACCTAATTTCAATATTATCACTATAAGTATTTCCAAGTATTACACTAACTTCATGAGCAACTGAGCCCTCATCAATTGTAAGTACATAAGATTCAGTTCCTTTGAACTTCACAGCCGTTAATGGGATTTGAATCGAATCAGAAATTCGTGCAAATTTAACTCTAACATTAGTACCAATCGTAAGTTTTTTTGTTATTTCACTCGGCTGAATAGTAACCTTCATTTTCTTTGTAATAGGATCAAGTGAAGGTGCAATCTCTGTTATAGCTCCACTCGTATATCCATGAGGAGTTTCTATTTCAACGGTATCACCAATATTCACAAACTCACGTTCTTCATTTGAAATATAAGTTACAATTTCCAAACTTCCCGCATTGACCAATGTTGCAATGACACCTCCAATATTTACATAATCACCAACCTCAATAAATGTATTTATAACCCTCCCCCTAAAAGGAGCTCTTATCACCGCCTTATCCTTATCAAGTTTTGCATTTTCAAGAGATGCATTCATCTGCGAAATCATACCTTGCTGCGCACGCACATCTTCAGGGCGCGCTCCAGTTCTTGCAATTTGTAATTGTAAATTCAATTGATCTATCAATGACTTTTGAATAGCTAAATCTTCTTTTGTCGCACCAGTTTGTTTGATTTTCAATTCTTGCTGCAAACTTCCGAGACGACTTTCTAGTTCATGCATCCCCGCTTCCGCATTTACGACAGACAAATCGGAATTCAAAGTATGAGTTATTGAAGCCTGTTTTTGATTATTAATTTGATTCAAAACACTTTCGACTTCCGCCTGGGCAGCGAGTACACTTTGCTTATAACCAGATAATTCAGATGGGGATATACTCCTATTTCCTAGATGCCCAACAGCATTGTCCAAGACATAAAACGTAACTTCAATATATGTCTGAATTGTCTTTATATATTCCTCAGCTTGATTGAGTTCAGTTTCCAAGTTAGAAGGGATCGCATATGGATTATTCAAACCTTCAGCTAAATTATTTAATTCATTTTCTGCAAAAAAAGCATCGATACATTTCGTACCTTGATCATCAGATTTAGATGCAGTCGAAATAAAATTATATCTACAGTCCGCAGCATTATTTCCTTCCAATGTAATACCTTGTAAATAAACACTCATAACTTTGTTCGCAATAGTACTAGCTGATTCAATTACATATATCGTATTACTACGAATAGTTTTTTTATCTTGTTGGTTTTTCTCTTTCGTTTTAGCCAAAATAACTTCTGCATCAGAAAGACTTTTTTGAGTATTTTCAATATTGATTTTCGTAGCTGTTACTTCCTCTTCACGCGCGCCTTTTTGCAATTGATAAAGTCTCTGCTGTGCAGAACTTAATTGCAATTCAATAATCTGCAAATCCTCCGCGCGCGCCCCACTAGTCATAGAAGCTAAATTCGCTTGAGCGGACCGGAGAGCCCCCTCTGCTTGTTGCACCCTAGTATTGAGCTGATCATTATCAAAACTTGCAATCACCTGTCCAACCTCCAATTGATCGCCAACATTAACATTCAATTCAACGATCCGACCACCAACTTCAGCGCGAACATCTATTTGCTCAGTTGAATTAACTTGCCCAATAAGCTTATAAACGCTGGAATTATTTTTAAATTCTAAAGCTTCCGTCACTTTCACCTCTTTAACAGAAGGCGCCTCCACGGGGGCTTCAGCTTCTTTTGGCGCAAAAGTTATGGCCAGAATAACAATCAAAATAATTGCAAATAATATTTTTTTCACAAGGTTTGATTAAAAGAGGGTATTAAACCCTATTTTACATGGAAAATCAACCCTCAAAAGCTCAGGAACTACTTCTTTGCAAAGAATTTATGGAACACTCCACCAAGTAGGTAAAAAGCCGAGAAAAAACCGACCCCTCCAAGTAAGTAAGCGATAAAAAAGTCTACCGTATTGAACATCAACATGTCGCCAATACCCATGTAAGCCCTAACAAGGAAGTATAGCAAAAATGCGATGGCCAAAACTGACAACATACGTGACAAGAACTGCATAAGTTTCTTATTGTACATAAAAATTTTATTAAGAAATATAATTGTATCAGAATATTTTTACCAAAAAACCCTCCTTTACTCAAGAGAAGCTATTATATAAAGTGAACACAGAAAGCTTTTACAAAAAATAATGTTAAATTTTGCAAAACGTATAGCGCTGGAAGCCGGAGATATAGTAAAAAAATATTACTATTCAGATCATCTGGTTATCGAAAATAAATCTGAAAAAGATTTGGTAACAGAGGCTGACAAAGCTTGTGAGAAATTTCTCGTTGAAGCGATCAACAAAGAATTTATGGGCCATGGCATACTCGGTGAAGAAGGTTTTTCGAACGACAATACCAAGGACTACACTTGGATCATCGACCCTATAGACGGAACTTCAAACTTCGCACACAGATTACCTATTTTTGCGATCTCAATCGGACTTGAAAATAAAAATAAGGAAATAATTCTTGGCATCGTATACAATCCAATCTCTGGAGAATTTTTCTCAGCGGAAAAAGGCAAAGGCGCATATCTGGAAATCATAGGGGCAAACGGAATCAACATGGAACCGAAAAAACTTCAAGTTTCAAAAGAAACCAAACTTTCAAAATCCCTACTCGCAACCGGATTTCATCCGGCATTTCCTAAAATGATGAAAAGAAATTTTAAATATTTCGAAGAACTTCAGATGGCATCTCACACTATCCGCAGACTCGGGGCTGCAAGTATCGACCTGGCTTACACAGCCGCCGGGTATTTCGAAGGATACTGGGAACTCAAACTCAAGCCATGGGATATGGCGGCGGGAGTATTACTTGTCACCGAAGCTGGCGGCAAAGTCTCTACCCTGGATAACTCGGATTTCTCAATCTACGATCCGGAAATCCTCGCCACAAATGGACTCATCCACGAAGAAATCCTTACCTACTTCAAGCAATAGGTGCTTCAACATAAAGGCTTAAATTGTCGATGCTAAAGCCTCAAGCTTTCAATAGCTGCCACTCTATCCTCCGCGCCAAATATATAGCTACCGGCAACAAAAACATTCGCTCCAGCATCGCGAGCAAGCTTAATGGTTTCAGCGTTAATACCTCCGTCAACTTCTATATCAAGATTCGGAGCCATCTCTCGCAATTTTCGAATTTTTGGAATAACATCTTCTATAAAACTTTGGCCACCAAATCCAGGGTGTACAGTCATAAGTAAAACCTGATCTACATCACTCAAATATTCCTCAATCCCATCAAGCGGAGTTTCGGGATTATATACAATTTCCACTTTTGCACCGAGTTCCTTAATTTGACGAATGGTCGCACCCAAGTCTTCACAAGCCTCGACCTGCACTCCAATAATCGGCGCATGCTCATTACCGGATTTTTTCACAGCTTCCACAAAAGCCTCAACATATTTTTCCGGATTCTCAATCATCAGATGAATATCCAATGGTAAGTTTGACTTAATACTTTTTACAACAGCCGGACCAATAGTAAGGTTTGGTACAAAATGTCCATCCATAACATCCACATGAATCAAATCCACGAACGGCTCAACTTCTGCAATTTCCTCATTCAATTTTCCAAAGTCCGATGACAATATTGACGGTGCAATTTTTATTTCAAGCATTTTTAAATTAAAAAAGAATAATTCATAAATATTTTAACACTAAACAAATAAGAAGAATAGTTTTTCACCATTGACATAAATTCTAAGAAGCATAAATTTGTAAAAGGATAAATATTTCACATGAACGTATTTGATCGAAATAAAATCTCAGCTTTAACAGCCGGTAACGGTGCTGTTCTTGATATTTCAAGGTATGCAATTGAAGGCCCGGGGCGAGATATGGTGGAGGAAGGTTTTAAACGAGCGAGCAGTGGTGAGAAGCATGGCTTACAGATAGCAATAAAAGCTTTAACCGAAGGTGGTGATAGAGTGATACTCAATGTTGACTCAGGGGCGGAGTCTAAAGAAATTGAAACTGGAAGGAGTAATTTACACTTAGGTGGTAACGCAGTTAATACGGGGATAGCTATAGATGAAGTTACTCGATCAATGACAGGCCAAAAAAATATTTCAATATATGGCCCATTATCTAATTTAATGCATGATTTGATGCGAGACCTGGTACGTATTCCAATAATCAACACATTGTCTTCAAAGCAGGAGAGATGCGCTATGCCAAGTAGAGTAAATATCGTACATCAAGAAAAAGAAATATATGTAGGTAGCCGACCTGATTTTACCGGCAGAATGGATACGGATCTACAATTTTTAAAACGAGAAGGAGTACTCATGCCCATGAGTAATGGGGATTTCTTACTTTCTTCTTGTATAAATTCGCCTTTATTTTGGAGGAAAATGGAGATGTATTTAAAACAAAATCCATCAGCAACACTTTATTTCCAACCTGGTAGTGTGCACTTAAGCAAAATAGCAGAAGGTGCGGCGTATCTACCGAAGCACTTATTGGATGCTGGCAGAGTAAGCATATTATTAAATCTTAATGAAGTAAAAGGCTTTCATGATCATTTAAGATCAAATGACATAGAAAGCCATGATGAGGATGCCGCTAAAATAAAAATAGCTGAACAATTAATTGGTGAGAATAATAGACTTACAGAGGTCACATTTATGTTAGTTCGTTTGGGTATAAAAGATTTTACAATCACAAGTGGTCCGGGGAAAATACTTAACTACACGACTGAACCAGGTCGGGCCGGCGCTGTCTCTATGACAAGCCCAACGTCAAGAATTTTTAACGTGGATTTTCTACGTTCAATTGGAATAGATGTGCCATCTGAGAACGTCTTGTCGACTGGCTGCGGAGACACATTCACAGGTGCATTTATAGCACTATCAAAAATATACCCTAAAGCAAACAAGGGTAAATTACTCCAAGCCGCCAGTTTATTTGCAGCAATACAAACCCACAATCCAGGTTCAAACCTTAGCAATCTGAAACTAAATGACGCAGTAAAGCAAGGAGTAGTTAACATACTTGGCCCAGTAGAGTCAAAAGATATAGCTGCATAAAAAGATCAACATTTAGAATCCCTACGTCTCAATACCTACATTTCCATCTATCATATCAACTCTTTTTTGGTGCCTTTCTTCGGTTGAAAATTCTGTAGTCAAAAATGTTTCAACAATTTTTTTGGCAGTCTCAAGGTCGGTAAAACGTGAACCAAGACATACTATATTTGCATCGTTATGTTCACGAGAAGCTTTTGCTCTCTCTGGAGTATCGGCAAGTGCCGCCCTAACATTACGCATTTTGTTTGCAGCCATGCACATACCTTCACCTGAACCGCATACTAGAATTCCACGAGAACCTTCATTTTCAAAAACCTTCTCTGCAACTTCACGACCAATAACCGGGTAATCAACCGGATCAGTACTAAAAGTTCCAAGGTCGATTACCGAATGATCAGTTGTTTCTTTAAGCCAAGCCTGAAGGGCTTCTTTCATTTCATAACCGGCGTGATCCGCTCCAAGATAAATATGCATTATTCTAATAGTTAAGTAATATATAAAATTAACCCGTCTTCATAATATCAGTCAAAGATTTTGCGTCATGTACACTCTCTATAATATCAGCAAGCAAAGGTGCGATGGAAAGAACTGTCAAAGAATCAAAATGTTTTTCTTTTGTAAGAGGAATAGAATCCGTAACGGTGACTTCTTTGAACCCCGCCCAAAAAAGCCTCTCTATTGCAGGGCCGGAAAATACAGGATGAGTAGCGATCAAGTATACGTCAGGATTTGCACCGGCGGCATCGAGGGCTGCTTTTGCAGCAGTTACTGAGCCGGCTGTATCAATCATATCATCATACAATACGCATGTTCTTCCACTTACGTTTCCAACTACCCCCATAACTTCAGATTTGTTATGCTCCGGCCTATGTTTATGAACTATCGCAAGCTCAGCTCCAAGTTTATCTGCAAACTTTTTCGCAGCCTTGGCTCCACCGGCATCAGGAGAAACTATAACCAAATCTTTAAGATTTTTTTCTTTAAAATATTCAATAAAAATCTTTTCAGAAGACAAATTATCTACGGGAAAATTAAAAAATCCTTGAATTTGATCTGAATGTAAATTCAATGTAACTACATGGTCAGCTCCGGCAGTCTCTATAAGGTTTGCCATAAGCTTTGCCGTAATAGGCTCGCGTGGCGAAGCCACGCGATCCTGCCTCGCATATCCAAAATGAGGCATAACCACATGAATTGTATAGGCAAAAGATCTCTTCAATGCATCCAGCAAAATAAAGAGCTCCATCATATCATGATTCACATTTGAAGTTGCAGTTGTTATAACAAAAACATCACATCCACGCACAGTCTCAAGCGGTTTATTATAAATTTCTCCACATGCAAAAACGCGATCATCAGTAGGAACCAACGGAACATTCAAATGCTCAGCAATCGCTTTAGCTAGTTCGGGGTGCGCCCCTGTAGAAACAAGTCTTAGCGGATGATAATAATTTGCGTTTTCCATATTGTAACTTTAAGTGCGAACTTAATATAAACGATTTTTACATACAATAAAAGCTTAACAATTATAGCACAAATAACAAGTATTTACCATGTCGATGTCCACTTAATACTACAACCCATTGCCGGCTTTTGCTCATTTGATACCTCCTCGCCACTTAATATTGCCTCCAAGGAATCAGCCAATTCATTGCTTTGAGCAGCCCCTGCGTCCTGCCAATTATCATCAATTCTTCCACGATAAACTAATTTCCTCTCTTTATCATAAACAAAAATGTCAGGAGTACAAACGGCTCGATAAGCTCTAGAAACACTCTGATCTTCGTCTATCAAATAAGGGAAATTCATGCCAAAAAGCTTCGGCGCTTTCTTCATTTCTTCAAAACTATCATCAGGATAATTCGGATTCGCTGCATTCGGATTTACCCCAATCAACTGAACGCCTCTACCCTCAAAACGACTCTGAAGCTTATTTAATCTATCCCAAACCGCCTGCACATAAGGGCAATGATTACACATAAAAACCATGACCAAAACTTCTTTATCGGCCCAATCACTAAGAGGGTGCTCCACCTCATCAATTCCCATTAAGGAAAAATCGTGAGCACCACTCCCAAGTGCAACCATTTCAGATTCAAGTAGAACCATAATTATTTAACTTTATTCGCAGTCTCTAACTCCTTAAAAAGCAAATACCAATAAGGGTAAATAAAACACATCACCAAGAATCCCATCACAAACACATAAAAAAGATAAGCGACAATAGCAAGCCCTGAGCCTGCAAAAACACCTTTGAATTGCTGCTCGGTAAGCTGAATCTGTTCGTCATGCCCTCGCAATCCTTCTACGTCAGGCTCAATATTGCTCAAAGTCTGTTTTACGTTAGGCTCTAACTTAGCTTGAAAAATCTGCGCAGGTAAAAACAAAATCACTACAATTACCATGACGACAAAAGCCCTACCAACTATCATCCAAAAATGCCCTTTCGCCACTTGCTTACTATATTTCATAGATTCGAAAATCTTTTTATCACGCAAGAACGCTGCAAAGAAACAAAAACTAAACCATACCAAGAACAGAACGCCCGGCACTATTAATATGCCACCTAGTAAAACCGCAGCCATAAAAACAAAAGTAAGTACTGTCTTTTTCCAGAAATTCCCCTTTGAATCTTTCCAAATTTTATATGCATCAGCAACCCCCTTATCCACAGGCTCGAGTGCCTTTATCAAGGCAACTTTATATTGAACGTTAACAACGACCAAATAAATTATCATAGCAAAAACCAAAAGCGTAAAAATAAACATAAAAACAGTTGGATGTGGAAGTATCGTTCCAACAAGCATTAAAAGAAGCCCCCCTGCTAAATAAGCAAGAAACATAAGTGTCAGTTTGAGATAAACAGGGATCGTTTTTTTACCCATTTCAAAAGATTGGGACAGGTGCTGAGAAACTGTAAATGCCATAGTAAGTGAGTTAAGTAATTAATTTTCTAAGAACTTTTTGATTCGCCTTAAATGCGACTTGCGAAATCATACCATATACTTCTTCAAGAGAAAACCATTCATAACCGGCAATTTCATCTGTAGGGGTAAGTTCACCGGAAACAATATGCGCTTTATAATAAATACTCATGACATGCACACCATACCCTGAAACTTGAGCAGCAGATTCTTCATTGCCGTCACTATACACGTCCATTTGAATATCAAAAAGACCATCAATCTCTATATTTACACCGAGCTCCTCCAAGGCTTCCCGTCGGCAACCATCCTCCGGATGCTCACCTCCTTCTACAAATCCACCGGGCACATCCCACAATCCCAAATATGGATGCCAAGCACGCTTCACAAGTAAAACCTTCCCTTCATCATTCAAAATCAACGCCGAAGCCGCAGGCTTCGAATTATTATAATCAATATACGCACACTTCCTGCACGTATTCCTCTCAATATGATCGAACTCCGGCATCTTAAACGCCATATCTCCACCACACATCGGACAAAATTTAAACTTAGACATTTTTGTAAATTTACAAAATCAAAACGCTGGAATCTTAACATTTCTATAAACATGTTACCAATGGTAATATGTAAAAAATCATTTTCAATATAAAAATATGAGGTTAGTCAAGCCAACGAAAAAATATGAAAAAAGCTGGCAAGAAGCTATGGCTGAATTTAGAAATGAAAACCGCAAAGGTTTTTGGAATTGGATAGAAGAGCCTATTGATTTAGATAGCTATATAAAACTAACAGAAGCTAATGAAAATGGGCAAAGCTTAACGGTAGGCAGTGTCGCATCGACAACATTTTGGCTAATCGACAATAATGAGTTTAAAGGTCATACAAATATCCGTCATGAACTAAATGATTATTTAAAAAAATTTGGTGGCCACATAGGATACTACATTCGCCCATCAGAAAGGCGCAAAGGTTATGGGACAAAAATACTTGGGCTAGCGTTGATCGAGGCAAGAAAAATTGGACTTAAAAAAGTAATGATAGGATGCGACGAATCAAATATCCCTTCACAAAAAGTTATAGAAAAAAATGGAGGCGAATTTACCAAAAAGGTCACGGATGAATGCGAACCAAAATTGATATATTGGATTAAACTCTAAATTTAAAATTTAAGACCATTTAACTCAATTCCATATTTTTGCTTTATAAGCTCTTCACCGGTTAGGTGAGAAGTCTCGTATTTTTCCAAATTAAATTCACGAGCAAGCTCTGAAATACGAGCTGCATTTTCAGCTTCGATTTCAACGAAAACAGGAACGCCCGGAAGCTCATCAATCTCAAATTTCGAACCATCAGCGAGTATATATTCAGTACGTTTTTTCTCAAAATAAATCGCCTGCACATACCCTAGGCTTTGCAGAATTTTCACAGTATTCTCAAAATCAGAAACATGCACTTCAGTCTCATCATAAACTTTGCAACCATCCTCAAGTCGCATATTGTCCTTCCAACATAATTCAATTTTCTCACCAAAAGTTCGCACTCGAAGCAAGTCACCGGAGCGCATAATTTTTTGATCAGGCGTGTCAAAATAAACAGTTTTTAAAATATCATCAACTTTCAAAACCGCCCCTGCCCCAATCAAACGCTTAACCAAATCTTCACGATCTACCTCCAAAAATTTGAGTTCCAGCTCCTTCATAAGATCAAAATAAAAAACAAATTATTTTCTGTATCTATTTGGAAGTGGCGTGATATTTACAGATGCTTTATCACCATCTTGATAAATATTTACCGATACAAATTCAAGACTTGTAAGGTCGTTCGGATCCCCTTTTTGATAAGTCATTTGCCCGGTTTTTCCGTTACTCGCATCCAGCGTAACCGTCCAACCTTCCGCCTTCATCTTCTCATCATACCAAGCAAAAACATCTTCAGCACTATCTTCACTTGTATAAAAATCCACCCCCAATTTATTCTCTACCATAGATCCGGCGTAGACTGGATAATTCAAACTATTTATAGTTACATGATCACCTTTCACAGGTACGGCATTCGAGTTAGAAGTCGCTGAGCCACCACATGCGACCAACAAAAATGAAAGTAAAACGATTGGGACGATAGAAAACTTTTTCATAAAAATTTAGTTAAAATTAATTCTTTTTGAATATACCCATGTTTTTATAAAATCGCAAATGTCTCTGCGACATCATGAACACGAATTATATCAGCGCCATTTTTAATTGCGGTTTTTGCAGCAGCCAAAGACCCATTCAAACGCTCACCAACTGGAAGTTTTTTTACAACGTTTCTATTTTCATCAAATACAAGGCCTGTAAATCCTTTGCGCGAAGCTCCAACCAAAATTGGAAAATCCGCAAACATATCTTTGAGCTCCCCCAATCGATCAAGAATTTCAAAACTATATTTCGCGTCCCCGGAAACAAATGCCCCCATACCAGGATCGAGAATAATTCTTTCAAAAGAGATTCCGTTTGATTTTAGATAATCAATTCGCTCCTCCCAAAAACCGGCAATTGTTTCAATTACATCTTCATATTGGACTTCTTCATTGTTTGTGCGAACAATGTTCCCACCTGCACTCAAAGGAAGGACTGAGTACATGATGCAAACTTTCACTCCGGAATCAGCAACAAGTTTTAACATATTAATATCGCCGCGAAGTGCCGTAACATCATTCAAAATATCAGCGCCATATTTCAAAGCTTTTTCAAGAACATCTGACTTATAAGTATCTATAGATATTTCAAATTCTAGGCCCTCCTCTCGTATTTTTTTCAAAACTTTAAGTACAGGCTCAATCCGTCCCCACTCTTCATCAGAAGAAATATCACTACTTCCGGGCCCGGTGCTCTCCCCACCAACATCTATAATTTGCGCGCCGTCTACTATCATTTGTCTCGCAACCTTCTCTATTCTTAATTTATAATTCCCATCCTGAGCATCATTTAATATTCCACCAAAAAGACTATCCGGAGTAACATTTAAAACCCCCATTAATCGCACTTTATTTTGAAACAAAATCATTATAGGCTTTTTTTAATTCTAAAGTGGATTCACCAATCTCTCCATCACCAACCATCCTCTCATCAACATGCGTCACCGGCAACAGTCCAACGGTTGAGCTTGAAAGGAAAATTTCATCAGCTAAATAAAGTTCATCTTTTGAGATTTCACACTCTTCAATAGACATAAAATCTTTCGCCAATTTTAAAATTTCACTTCTGGTTATTCCTTTCAAAATATCATCTTTAGGTGTTTTCAAAACCCCATCTTTAATAAGAAAGATATTTGAAAAAGTACCCTCCGTAACAAGCCCATTGTGATTTATCATCAAGGATTCATATGCGCCATTTTCATATGCAAATTTCTTGCACAAAATGTTAGTAATCATTGCTGTCGTTTTCACTTTTGGACTCACCCTCTCGATATCAAGAGTAACAACCTTCACTGATTTCATAGTAAATTTATCCAGTTCAAATGCAGTGATAATAAATGTACAATTTTTAATTCCACCGTAGCGAACACTATCTAATCCTGAAGTGATTTGATAGCGAATACGCAACTCTTTATCGTTTGACCCTATTTCCTCATAACGTTTCGCCACCAACTCTTGAGTGATATCGGCGAGTTCATTTTTTGAATATGGGAGCGGTAGCCCCATGCTTTCCGCTGAAGCGAAAAGCCTATCTATATGCTCATCAACAAACCTAAGTTTACCGCCAAAGGTTCGAAGAGCCTCATAAACACCATGCCCCATAAGGAAACCACCATCATTCATCGAAATACTTACCTCATTTTCATCCACAAACTTACCATTAAAAAAAACTATCATTTTGACCGGGTTATTTCATGTTTATTACCTCCAAAAACGCATTCACCTTATCAAAAGTCTCATTAAATTCAAGCTCCGGAATGGAATCCATAACAATTCCCCCTCCGGAATGCATAACGTATTTAAATAATTCCCCACGATTTTTCGCGAAAAGTGTACGAATCATTATGTTAAAATCTGCCATCCCGCGACAGTCAAAATATCCAAAAGACCCGCAATAAACCCCACGCGAAAAATCTTCAAGCTCATCAATTATTTCCATCGTTCTTTTTTTAGGACAACCGGTTATAGATGCCCCTGGAAATATCGCTCGCATAACATCGTATAATTTGACATTGCTTTTTAATATTCCGGAAATATTCGAGGCCGTATGAAGTAAATGAGAATATCTTTCAACAATGCGATGCTCATCAACTTGTACAGTGCCAAACTCACAAACTCGGCCGAGATCGTTTCTCGACATATCCACGATCATCTCAAGCTCAGCACGATCTTTATCAGACTGAACCAAACAGTCTCCAATCAACTTCAATTCAGCCGCCGTCTCACCTCCCCGTATACCGGAAGTCCCCTTGATCGGCCGTGTTTCTATTTTTCGCTTATTGTCTACGTAAGATATTTTAAAAAGTCTTTCCGGGGAATTACTAACCACAGAAAAACCACCTGAATCTTCAGTATAGCCATTCAAAAACACTTGATACTTAGTGGGATTTATTTCCGTTACTGACTTATATATTTCCCATGGAGATTTGTGGCTATCGAAACAAAATCTCTGTGAAAAATTCACCTGGTATGTTTCACCCTTTTCCAAATATTCTTTAACTTTCAAAAGCTTCTCAACATATTCACCCTTTGTTAAATTCGAAGACATAGCCATCTCATTTTCACATGCTTTTTCAGATTCTTTGAAATGTATATTTCTTAAATTCTCAAAAAAATCTTCATCCTCCAAATCAAGTTCTGAAGCAAAAACAATCCACATGCATTTATTAACATGATCCAATATCACAACCTCTTTTGGAACTATAAAATAATAACTCGGATAATTTTGATCATCTGTACATTTCGAAACTATATTTTCAAAACCAAGTCCGGCGTCATAAGAAAAAAAACCTATCAGTCCATATAAAAAGGGGGAGCAAGAGATCTCATCAATAAACTGAAAATCCTTCAAATATTCATTTAACCGCTCATACTGCAAGGCCAGCTTA
Organism: Candidatus Peregrinibacteria bacterium; assembly: GCA_030700255.1. Taxonomy (NCBI): domain Bacteria; phylum Candidatus Peregrinibacteriota; species Candidatus Peregrinibacteria bacterium. Next base: position 49,722 of record JAUYJN010000032.1, read on the forward strand.
CCACTCAAGTCTTCACAAACTTTTCTCAATTTATCTCTATTTGGCTCTTGAATTTTTTCACTAAAAACCTCATCTCCATATGCAAGAATTGTATAACCTTTTTCTGTCGCATCCTGCAACATGACAATTTTACCCTTACGCTTTCCATCGTTCAAATACGCATAAAGCTTATGTGGATTAACAAAAAATTCTAACTTTTGAATATGCATACATGGCAATTAAACATCACCCATAGTTTCAAGTTCTTCTTCGTTATAAACATGGGCAAATTCGCTTTTATCATATGCAAACAGCTCATCTTTTTTAAAAAATCTTGCTACTTCTTTTTCAGCATTTTCAGGGGTGTCAGAGGCATGAATAACATTACAAGATTGACTCATTGCAAAATCTCCACGAATCGATCCGGCTTCAGCTGCCCGAGCTTTGGTAATACCGGTTATAAGTCGTACAGCTTCAACGCATTCAAGTCCTTCTAAACAAAGTGCAACTACCGGCGAGCTCATCATAAATTTAGATACTCCCGGGAAAAATGGCTTATCTGCGATATGAGCATAGTGCTCACGCAAAACAGCTTCATCCAGTGACATCATTTTCATACCAATTAACTTAAGACCTTTTCGTTCAAATCTAGCAAGTATCTCGCCAACCAAACCTCTCTGAATTCCGTCCGGCTTAATAAGTATAAGTGTTTTTTCCGGTTGCATATATTTTCAGTTAAATATTTATTAAAATTTCAAAGCATCTTCATATTCTTTTGGATTTTCACATGGCCCAATTAACGCCAAACGCAGTTTTTCCTCTTTGAATAAATCCATGGACACTCTCCTTATATCAGCGACAGTCACCTTGTCCACTTCTGCGAAAATTTCTTCAAGAGTTTTGATTTCATTTTTAAGTAGCTCCTGCTCCGTAACAAAGTACGCATACTCTTCTGTGTCTTCCAATTTGAGCGTCATCTTACCTTTGAGATAATCCTTAGCTTTTTGTAACTCGATCTCCGGCACATCTTCCAAAGTAATATTTTTATATTCTTCAATAATTGCTTCTACCGCAAGCTTAATACGATTAATATCAACACCTGCACGAGTAGATATAGCTCCGGTATCCTTATAAAAATCAGTAGAAGTTTGTATATAATAAGAAAGCCCCTTCTGCTCACGTACATTCAAGAACATACGTGAACTCATATTTCCACCAAGAATCACTGCAAGCAACTTCTCAGCAAATTTATCTTTATGATCATTGTCATAAGCTTCGAATCCACAAACAATATGAGCTTGCTCAGTTTTTTTATTAACAACATGAACCTTCTCCGGACTTTCAAGTGACTCAATTGGTAGTGAGTCATACGCCCTCTTACCATCTGCAAATGGAAACATAGCCTTAATCTTTGCAACTATTTCATCGTGCTCAACATTGCCGGCAACAGTGATTACAACATTCTCAGGAGTATAAAGATCCTTTTGATATTTCCTAAAATCATCCTGCATCACTGTTCGAATCAATTCTTTTGTACCTATTTGATCCCAACCAAGTGGCTGATCTCCAAATAAAAGCTGTTCAAAATTCCAACCAACTTGATACATTGGAGTATCTTGATACATGTTTAATTCTTCCAAAATTACACCGCGCTCTTTGTCGATTTCAGTAGGGTCAAAAGTCGCATTCATCATCATGTCAGATAAAACATCGATCGCTGTATCCATCTTCTCTTTCGCAACTTTAACATAATATCCAACATACTCTTTGCCGGTAAACGCATTAAAATCCCCTCCGATTCCATCTATAGTTCCGGATACTTCCTTTGTGTTTTTGTACCGAACTCCACCCTTGAAAAACATATGTTCAAGAAAATGAGCGATTCCATTGTTCTCCTTGGTTTCAAATCGTGAGCCGGCTGCTACAAATATTAACACGGTAACTGCATTTGTACCCTCAAGTTTCTTAGTAACGATGCGTAATCCATTCTCTAAAGTTGTCTTATTTAGCATTTTCCGATATTAATTTGTATTTTTTCAAGCAGCGACTATGGTATAGTTCCGCTGCTAAAAAAGCAACACAACACATATGGCAAAAAAGCTACGATTAAAATTGAAACTGAATAGAATACAAGTCTTAATGGGATTATTTGCAGTGCTTTTTGTTATGGTCATGCTAAAAGTATTTTGGCTGCAAATAGTGCAATATGATTATTATTTCAAAATTGCACAAAGAGAGCACCAAGGTTATGCGGAGCTTCCGGCCAGACGTGGGGAAATTTACATAACTGAATATCATTCCGGAGAAGAGTTCAAGCTTGCAACCAATACAACTCTTGACCTTATATATGCAGACCCTTCATTGGTACAGGATTCAGCGTATATAGCGGAAAAACTTGCTCCAATACTTTTTGACTTAGAGGGAGAGAGAAGAATTGACGAAGAAAGAATAAGAAAAGCAAAAAAGATGGTCTTAAAAGAACTTCTTCCACCGGAAAAAAATCCTGAGACTGAAGAGGGCGTCGAAGAAATCAAACCCATTGAAAGCACTCAAGGCGTTGCTCCAAAAACAGATGAAGAACTATTCAACCAATTCAAACATGAACTAACGGTGAAACTCAGCGAAAAAGTGCGTACACAAATTCTTTTGATCCAAAAAGTCGACCCGGAACTTAAAGAAAAAATAATGAACCTACGTTTAAGTGGGGTTGAAATAACAGAAAGTGGAGACCTGTACGCATACCCTACTCAAATAGGAGACAAAGCGAAAACGGCAAAGCAACTAGCGCCATTAACAGGTTTTGACAAAGATATTTTGGAGAGACTCCTATACGGAAAAAACCGATATACGGTTTTGAAGAAAAAACTTCTCCCGGATCAATCAGACATGGTTAACGCATTAAAAAAAGAAGATCCTGAGAATTTCATAGGTATTCGACTTCAAGAGGAGTACTACCGATACTACCCGGAGGGCCAACTTGCGGCGCAAGTGCTAGGATACGTGAACTCTGCAAATATCGGCCAATATGGAATAGAGGGCGGATTTCAAGATATGCTTGAGGGAATAAAAGGATATTTCACATCTCAAAAAGATGGCACTGGAAGTCAGATTACAGTTGGAGAAAGTGTAATCAAGCCGGCAGAGGACGGCATGGATATTTATTTAACAATAGATCGAGCTATACAACTTGAAGTTGAGAAAGCACTGGAAGAAGGCGTGAAAAATGCTCAAGCGGACTCTGGGCAAGCGATTGTAATGGATCCAAAAACCGGTGCTATACTTGCGATGGCACAATATCCTACTTTCAATCCTAACGAATACGGAAAAGCATTTGAGAAAAAAGAAATAGAACTCACAAAGGATCAAGCGGATAATTTATATGTTATAGGTGAAGGCGAGAATCAAAAAAAATATTTATATATAAGGAAAGACCCCGATGAAAGAATACAGATTTTCGAGAATCCGGATACTCCGGGTATTTATTATACTTATGCAAATCGAGTTGGCCCGGAAGTTTACAAAAACAAATTGGTACAAGAAATTTACGAACCGGGATCGGTTTTCAAGGCAATTGCAATGGCATCAGCTATAGATGCGGGCGAAGTCACTCCAAATACAACCTTTACAAGTTATGGGCCGTTAAAAGTAGATGAGTTTGAAATTCATACATTCGATGACCACTATTATGGCGTATCAACAATGACTGAAGTATTAGTTCACTCTGACAATACCGGTATGGCATGGGTCGCTCAAAAATTAGGACGAAGCTTGTTTTATAACTATATTAAAAAATTCGGCTTCGGCAAAAGAACAGATATAGAATTTAGAGATGAAGAAGATGGAAGGGTTGAATATTACAAGGACTGGGCTGATTCCGAACTTGCCACGCATGGTTTCGGCCAGGGTATTTCTGCAACTCCACTGCAAGTAATTACAGGTGTTGGTGCATTGGCAAATGGTGGGGTTCTAATGCATCCTCATATAATGGATAAAACTATAAATCCTGCCACGGGCGAAGTAAAACAAATCGAGCCAAAAAAAGTTGAACGAGTAATTTCCGAAGAATCAGCAAAAACCATCACATCGATGATGGTTACAACTGTTGAAAAAGGATACCCACTTGCGCAGGTGCGCGGCCACTACGTGGCCGGCAAATCCGGAACATCACAGACATATAAATTTGGAAAAGCGCTCAAAGGTATCGGAACTACAATCGGTACGTTTGCAGGATTTGCACCTATAGACGATCCTCAATTCATAATTCTAATCAAAATGGATCACCCAAAAACATCTCCTTGGGGAGCCGTCGTATCAGCTCCGGTATTCAAAAATATAGCTGAATTTATTTTCACCTATTACAATATACCTCCGGACAAAGATTACTAAAATTACTACTCATTTTCCTCAACTTCATCCTTGACTGTTTTTTCAACAATGCCTTTTACCTCACGATAATTAAAAAAGAAAAAAATCAAAAATGATGCGAAAAATATACCACCGACATTGATACTAAAAAGTGTGAATGATTTTTGTACCGCTTCCATATTATTATGAGCCAGTTGTATACCGGTGACACAGAGTGGCGGAAGCAAAGCTACGGCTATTGCGATACCGGCCAAATTCACATGAAGCGTTTCACTGGCCCATGCATAGGCGCCGGCAAAGCCGGCGAAAAACGCAACCAACACAGAAATAACTGAATATGAAAGGCTCGTCTCAATTTCATAATTCATATATGCATCAGGGGCAAAAACATAAGAAACCGCCGAAGATATGGCAAGTATCAATATAGTGGAAGCTATCAATATTCTCAAAGAACGTAAGAAAAGATCTAGGCGGCCTGCGGCCGCCCCAAGCCCAAGCGCAAGGATAGGGTATAGCACTGGGGATACAAGCATACCTCCAATAATAATCGCCGTGTTATTTTCAATAAGACCAAATGTAATTATCAATATAGCAACCACTAACATAACATAATAGTCCGCACTATCCCTACTTTCTGCAATAAGAATTGCAGCAGTTTTTTTCTTCTGACGAAACTCATGAGAAAAGCTTCTCGGAGATATAAATTCAGCAACTTTTTGAAAAATATTTATCATCAAAGACATTGTAGCACAAATCCGCCCCCCTGACCACTCATACAAACTCAAAATAATGTAATTTTACCCAAGAAGATGTACTGTAATAATGATAAGCACTTATAATTAACCCTTTTAACCTATGTTGCCTAAATTCGACCAAACCAAGCCACTTGCGATTCCGATTTCTGTACTGATTGTTTTTATAATCGCATTTTTCGCAGTACAAACGGTAAAAGTCTACAAAGAAATACGATACGTTGGAACTCCGGAAACCTTTGAAAGACAAATTTCAATCGAGGGAACGGGTAAAGTCATGGCATTTCCTGATATAGCAACGATTACTGTAGGAATAGACACAAAAGGTAAAGAGGTAGCGACGGCACAAAAAGAAAATTCAGAAAAAAACAACGCCCTAATAGCAAGTTTAAAAAAACTTGGAGTTGCCGAGGAGGATATCAAGACAACTTCTTACAATGTTTATGAAAACCAAGAATACAACCCTGAAGTGCGAAAATATGACTCACTCGGTTGGATGGTTTCACAAAGACTCGAAATAAAAATTAGGAAAATGGATCAACTTTCAAAAGTCTTGGAAGCCGCAGGGCAAGGCGGAGCTAATTCAATCTCAGGGCCAAGCTTCACAATAGATGATATGACAACTATAAAAGATGAGGCTCGTGAAAAAGCCATAGCTGATGCTAACAAAAAAGCTGAAATTCTAGCAGATAAACTAGACGTAAGACTTGGGAACATAACCAGCTACAACGAATACATGCAAAATGACAGACCGGTTTATTACGAAACTATGTCGATGAAAGGAGTAGATGACAGCATGGACATGGCTGCCCCGGAAATTCAAACAGGCCAAAACGAATACGCTATCACGATCAACATCACATACGAACTAAAATAATCTGGCAGGGATAGAAGGATTCGAACCCTCACTAACGGTTTTGGAGACCGGCGTGCTACCATTGACACCATATCCCTAGAATTTTTGTGGTGCACCTGGAGGGATTCGAACCCCCAACCCTCGGTTCCGAAGACCGATGCTCTATCCAGTTGAGCTACAGGTGCATGCCTTATTGTTTTCTCAAAAAGCGGGGATAAGTGTAACGTTTGAGACTTAAATCATCAAGAGCCAAATTCAATAACTTAACATCACCTACTTCACCTTTAAATAACCTGCTGTTCTCATGTTATTTTTAGAGGTGATTTCGCTTCCAAGTACAAAGTAATCTAATTTTTTAAGTACATTTACGACTTCGGCAATGGCACTACGGTAGTCAGATTCAGTAGCTTCTAAGGCAGCTTTTGATTCTTCTTCTGACATTTCAGTAATACTGTTCATAAACTCTTGCTGACTTAGTTGAGATTTCAATACAACCTCAGCAAATTCACCAAAGTAATCTGTCAAAAGTGAAAAATCAAAATATATAACCCCTCCGTCAGCATCTCCTATGGTTTTAATAGCTTCGTCATATCGCGTATTGTCAGATATCACATCGTCTCCGTAGTTTTCGTAGAGACCTTTTTGGATACTAAGAATAAATAAATCGTCCTCTGTTAGACCGTAAGTAAAATCAATTGATGGAGGCGTTACCCCTGGGAATTGCTCTGCAAAACTACCATCGTCAAAAGCTGCAAGATCAATTGAAATCACACTAAGATCTCCATATGCGGCTTTTTGCATAGCAGCTCCGAGCTGTTCTTGGGAAAGAGTTATGTAACCGGATAATTGTGTATCAAGTTTAAGGTAAAAATCACGAGCCGCCTGAGAGTTCGAACTCGCATCAAATGCCAAGGTAATACCTGGGATTAACCAATCCCCTTTTTGTAATACAAATGCAAACCCCTTATCCATCCATGAGAAAAGCCCGGCCTCTAAATCAGAACCAAACAAAGATCTAAATCCTTCACTAATAGATGGATCACTAAGCGTAGGGTTGTTTCTAAGGCTATTTGCAAGGTCATAAGACTCTGTATAAGCAATCAAATCATTGGCATTGAAATAGTCCGTCATATAAGCACCGGGTCCTGAAAACATACTCAGATCCGCGCCATATTTTTTCATTTCATCTTTATCAAAAGAGGCGAATCCTTTCAAATCAAATCCATCTTCTTTTGCGCTAACTCCATACATTTGATAATCAACAAGTTTAAATGGATTCATAGATAATGCGCCATCCGAAGCGCCACCAACATCCATACCTCCAAGATCGAAATAAGCATATATCAACTGAGGTTCACTAAACTCTCCAAATGTTTTCAAATAATTTTGATTGTCAGAAAGTGCATCCATATCTCCGGCGTAACGGGAAAGTGCATTCTCAACAGCATCATCTGTCGTAGTCATTACTAAAAAATTATCGATCAAAATTATCTGAGTTCCGGCCTGAGTATCGGTCACTGTTAGATAGCCCTGATTGTCACCAAGAATCATTCCTTCGCTTTTCGATAAAGCGTTTATAAAATCTTCTGCTTTTTTTACGTCCGCGACAATGAAAGCTATAAACATTTCTCCGCTATAATTTGCTTCGTAAAGCTCTATAGTTACATCTGATTCTTCAGTCGGCTCAGAAGTTTGTTTATTTAAATCCATGGCAACGATCGCTCTATAGTCCTCACCAAGCATAGGCTTAAGGTCATCTTCAAAAGTAAGGTCACTTTCAGCAAGGATTTCATTCATAGTAGCCAAATATTTATCCAACAACGGCTGAAGCTCAAATTTCTCCAACAAAGTTTTGAAATTATCTTTTTGCACTTGGTCATAAGCACCATAAGAAATAACAACGCTAGAGTTGTACGGTGCCAAATCTTCAAGACTGTAACCATCTTCATTCGTTGGCAATACATTACTCGCTGTACCACCGCATGAAATAAGCAAAAACAAACTTGAGATCAAGATAAGGGACAAAGACAAAAGCTTTTTGTAACTAAAGTTTTTCATATTCAAAAATTATAAATTTAAAGTATTTTAAGCACTGTGAATCTTATAAGAATGTATCCAAGATAACAAAGGAAAATCGGATTCTAATTCTAAAAATTCATGCTAAAGTAACCTCGATATAAAAATTAAAGATGAATTTTTTAAATAAAATCGTGTCGAAAGACCTGTATGCATATTTGTTTATTTTAGGGTTAGCCTTGATTGTATTTGGGAATGCGATGGGTGGTGAGTTCTTATACGATGATTTACTTTTGATAGTTGAAAATGAATTCACGAAATCGTTTGCGCACTTCGTAGACTGGTTTACTTCAAGCTCTACATCAGGGGCCGGGCGCGAGCTCGGCAATTTATGGAGACCGCTTCCAAGCGCGGTATATACATTAATATACAGCTTGTTTGGACTGAGCCCGGCTATGCATCATATTACAAACATAATTTTGCATTCTATAAATGGATATCTAGTTTATAAATTACTGGATAAATTTTCTATCGAAAAAATATGGTGCCTGCTCGCAGCGCTCATATTTATCGTCCACCCTGTGCAAGCCGAATCAGTGAGCTATATCTCAGGACTCCCAGACGTACTCAGTACATTATTTGTACTGCTCGCCCTCAATTCTTACGCAGAAATATCTGACAAAAAACCAACTCAACTCATAAAAACAGGTGGGTTTTTCGTACTTGCACTTCTCACCAAGGAATCGGTAGTAGTCTTATTTCCGCTCGCGATTTTGATCGATATTTTCAATTGGCAAAACTACGGTGCGAGAGAAAAAAACTTCCGCAAAAAATCGCTCGCCCTACTCGGAGCCATGACTCTCATTTTCATAATTGCAAAATTCACAATTTTAAATTTTAACAAGGACCTCGCTTTAACTCATGAAAAAAACCCATACACAGAACATGTATATGTAAGGTTAATCACATTTACAAGCATCTTAATTCAATATGTAAAACTACTCGTCTATCCACTCCATTTATATATTGATAAGGAGCAGACTGTATTTACAACTTTGCTAAAACCACAAGGTTTGGCCGGCCTCGCAATCCTTGGCACTATTTTAATCGGCTCTTATCGTTCATTCAAAAACAAAAGATTTTTCATGCTCGCTGGCCTATGGTTCCTCTGCGCTTTGATTCCTGTCTCAGGAATTATTCTTACAAATTCAATGTATTTCGAACATTGGCTATACCTCCCTATTATCGGGCTACTTATCATGCTCGCTGCCGCTCTAAATAATTTAAATTCACACAATCAAAAAATTGCAATCACCGTACTTCTCCTCGTCGCCGTACTCTTCGGAACACGCACCATAATCCGCAACCGCGACTGGCATGACGCAATTACATTTTTCAAACACGAACTCAAGTACACAGAAAATCCAGGCAGAGTTCATCACCAAATCGGAACCGCATACTTACGCGCCGACAATTATCCCGAGGCTATCAACGAACTCAAAGTCGCAACCTCACTCAACCAAGAGAACGTCGATACTCAATTCAGCCTCTGCCTCGCGTACTACCTAAACAAACAACTTCCCCTCGCAGGAATTGAATGCCAAAAAGCACTTCAAATCGACCCAAGTCACAAAGCTTCCATGATGACCTTATATAACATTGCCGTAACAACAGGAAACCTCCCACTCGCTTCAGAGCTCAATCAAAAACTCAGAGCTATCGGCGTAACTCAATAACTCTAATATATGAAATTCCCCGTAGAACTCACAGAGAAACATTTAGAAAAAGCCAAACAACTCAATATCAAACCGGAGGATATTGAGGAATCTTTTGTGCTCGGCAGCGGAGCCGGTGGTCAAAAGATAAATAAAACTGCAAGTTGCGTGCTACTACGCCATAGACCAACGGGTACTGAAGTCCGCTGCCATCTACATCGCGAACAATCAAAAAATAGAATCTCCGCATACAAGCTCTTAATCGACAAAATCGAATTTCAAATCAAGGGTGAACAATCTGAAAAAGCAAAAAAGATACATAAACTTAAAAAGCAAAAACAACGTCGTTCAAAGAAAGCCAAAGAAAAAATCCTCGAAGCAAAACATCACCGTGCAGAATTAAAAGAGACTCGCAAATCAGTAAAATAATTTGTTTTTAACTCAACAAATTTATTGCGCCCCAATGTAAGAAAGCCGTTTATATCACTAATATCAATATCTGTAACGCTTGATGCCAAATCAACTTCTCCTTCACTCGTTTTATCATCCTCGATCACCCCACAACCCTTGATTTCCCCACAACTTATTTTCTCACCTCCAAAAGTGTTCACGTGAACACTATGGAGAATTTTGTGGGCTAAAAAGTCAAAATTTCGTAAGTGCCAGTTTCCTGTGTTCCAAATAAAGAAGGTCTGTTTTTGTAGGCTCGCGATATATTCCCGCATGTGTAATCTTATGATGAAGCTTGCACAGCGCTATGAGATTGTCGTGAGATTTGGTCTTCGCATAGCCATTTTTGTGATGAAACTCCGTTGCCGGCTTTTCGCAATTTGGACTGCTGCACCTGCCACCTGTT
>JAUYJN010000033.1 GCA_030700255.1 Candidatus Peregrinibacteria bacterium
TATGGCGAAGTTCGGACTTATTTCAAAGAGAAGCATGGAGGCTAGCCTCCATGCTTCTCTTCAAAAAATGACAATTTTTTGATGAGAAGCTAAGGACAGGCGCGCGGTGCCAGGTTTCACCGCGCGCTTTGAGAGAAATGGCTTGAAAAATGCACCGCCCGAGGCGGGGGCGGGCGGCGCATGGAGAAATGAACAAAAACGACTGCGAAATTTGGAGGGTTATAAGACAATAAAAAAATCTATTGACAAGCACAAGGCACTTTGATATAAAATAGTCGTAGTATTTGTTTCTTTATATTTAAATACTTGAGGAATAGTAGATATCTCACCTTGCTTATAGAGAGTCGGGGACACTGGAAGCCTGGCAGCAAAAAGATATCGAACGCGTCTCAATAAGGTAGCAGCCGAAGAAAGTCCTAAAAAAGGACAAGTAGGTGTCGCCGGCAGAGTCCGTCATCATGCTCACAGTTAATCGTTCCCTCTAAGTGGGATAGAGAACTGAACAAGGTTACTGCTTAAAGGCAGTAACGAAGAAGGATGGTACCGCGAAGTCAAAAGACTCTCGTTCCTTCATTACCAGCATTTTGCTGAGTCATGAGTGGGCGAGAGTTTTTTTTATCAATTTAATTAGTAATTTAAATATCATGCACAATTTATTTTCACGCCGTAATCGTCGTCGAAGAAAGAAACCTCAGAAGTTTCGCTAGTCGTGCATGCTTAAAAACACACTAAGACTTCTGAGGTTAAACTCAGAAGTCTTTTTTAGTTCTTAAACTATATAATCATGAAGAAAGTTATACTTGCATTCTCAGGTGGTCTCGATACCAGCTTTTGTGTTCCTTATCTTAAGGAGAAAGGATATCAAGTCATAACCATTACCGTAAATACGGGAGGATTCACCGCTAAGCAATTGAAAGAAATTGCGCATCAAGCAAAAAAACTTGGCTCACATAAGCATTTTGAAGTTGATGCTCAGGAGGCTCTTTTTGAGAAATTTGCAAGTTACATTATTAAAGCAAATTATCTCAAGGGTGGTGTATATCCCGCTTGCGTGGGACCTGAACGAAACATTATTGCTCTAGAGATCGCAAAGATCGCGAAACAAGAAAACATAGAATGTGTTGCGCACGGTTCAACTGCCGCGGGCAATGATCAGGTAAGGTTTGATTTGGCTTTGAGCGCGCTTTTGCCAAATTGTACCATTTTAGCACCAATTCGTGATGAAGAGTTAACACGTGAACAGGAGGTTGCCTTTTTGAAGAAGATCGGAGTGCATATTGATTCCGGCAAAAAGGATTATTCGATCAACGTCGGCTTACTGGGTACGACGATAGGAGGTAAGGAAACGCTTGGAACTAAAAAAACTCTCCCAGAGTGTGCGTTTCCATTGGTGAAATCTCTTGAGGAAGCGCAAAAACAGTCAACTTTACTTGAAATTGAATTCGCAAATGGTCTTCCGCTAAGCCTAAATGGAAAAGAAATGAACGGAGTAAAAATGATCAATGAGCTCAATGAAGTTGCAGCGGCTTGCGGTTTTGGGAAAGACTACCATATCGGCACAACAATTCTGGGGACAAAAGGGAGAATAGGGTTTGAGGCTCCGGCGATGAAAATTTTCATCAAAGCCCACTCCGAGCTTGAAAAATTAACGCTGACCTCAAAGCAGATATTTTGGAAAAACATACTAGGCACACTTTACGGAGATCTTATTCATGAAGGTCTTTACTTCGATCCGATAGTCAAAAACCTTGAGGCATTTTTGGATTCAGCCAATGAATTTGTGAGTGGAAAGATAAAATTAAAAATGCAAAAAGGACTGCTTATCATTACTTTTATCGAAAGCCCTTACTCTCTCTTAAACAGTAAATTTGGTGCTTATGGAGAGAAGGCGGGGGCATGGACAGGCATAGATGCCAAAGGATTTTGTAAACTTTACGGACTTGAAAGCGTTAACGCATTTTTAACCCACAAGCAACATGACTAAAAAAGATTTTATCACTGGCATGGAATTTTCTGCCAAGCAGCTGCAGGAAATAATAGATCTCGCCATTTCCTTCAAGAAAGGAAAAGTGCCACAGCATGCTGAAAGGATCATAACTTTGTTTTTTGCCAATCCTTCACTAAGAACCAGGCTTTCATTTGAGTCAGGAATGAAAAAAATGCAGGGGAAAGTAAACGTGCTGTCCGGAAATGATACATGGAATTTTGAATATAGAGAGGGCGCAGTGATGAATGCAGACAAACAGGAACATATCAAAGAGGCGGCTCAAGTTATCTCCAAATATACCGATTTGCTTGCTATCAGAAAAAGTGAATTGATTACAACAAAAAGCGATCAATCAGACTCAAATTGGAATGAACTCAAGAAAGATGAAGCAATAGCAACGTTAGCAAAGTATGCGACGGTTCCCGTGATCAACATGGAATCCAATATGTTCCATCCGTGCCAGGCTTTGGCAGACATAATGACGATGATTGAACAATTTAAAAGCATAAAGAATAAGAAATATGTTTTGACATGGGCTCCGCATCCGAAACCCTTACCTCTTGCCACTCCGCACTCGCAACTTCTTATGCCCGCGATGTTTGGCATGGATGTAACCCTTGCACATCCACCCAGCTTCAATTTGGATGAGGATGTTATCAAGCTGGCGAAAGCACAAGCCAAGGAAAGCGGCGGTTCATTACAAATTACACAGGACCAGGAGAAAGCACTGAAAAATGCCGATGTTGTTATGGCTAAAAGCTGGGCAAGCTTAAAATATTTTGGAGATTGGCAAAAAGAAACTAAGCACAGAAATAAGTTCAAAAACTGGATAATTGACAATGAAAAAATGTCCCTGACCAATGAAGCTATCTTCATGCATTGTCTACCTGTCAGAAGAAATGTTGTTGTTTCCGATGAAGTTTTGGATAGCGGCAAATCAATTATCATTCAGGAAGCTGAAAATCGAATGTGGGCACAAATGGCACTCATGCATTATTTGTTAACTCTTAAGTCATGAAAATTACATTAGATAAAATCGCATCAGTTACAAAAAACGCCGCATTAACACAGGAGGTTTCTATAACTGAAAATTTTAAGCCTAAAAATGGCTTGCTCCTGGTCGTGGAAGTCCTTGAGGACAAAAAAATCTACAACCAACTGGAATTGGCATCAGGAAGATTATCAACTCTGAAAAAAGGAGATGTACTTGCTGTCGCACTCGGCAATAGGAAGGCGCTAAAAGGCTTTGTCGGGGAAACTCCTGATAAATTAAAAGCTGGAGATATAATTCATATTCTCAATCTTGGCGGTGTTGCAGGAATTTGCACCAGCGAAAATATTAAGGAAGTTGGACATGCGCTACCGGTAAAAGTCCTTGGTGCTATTACCAATGGTAAGAAAAACTTAACTACAAAGGATTACAAAAAATTTGAGCCACGAAAATCGCTGACTTCCAAAGTCTCTCTCGTGGTAGTGAGCGGAACATGTATGAATGTGGGGAAAACAACGGTAGCATGCGAAATTATAAAAAAAGCTTCACAGGAAGGTTATACAGTTTTTGGTGCAAAATTGGCCGGAATTGCCGCACTTAGAGATACCGAAAATATGAATGACCACGGTGCACAGGAGAGCGTGTCTTTCCTCGATGCAGGTCTCACTTCAACGGTGCAGAATAATGGACATGTCATTACGGTTACAAAAGGAGCAATAGAATTTCTATCTAAGAAAAGCGCCGATTTTATAGTAATTGAATTCGGAGATGGTGTTTTTGGCGAGTATGGAGTGATGGATATATTAAAAGACAAAGAAATCCAGCAAAACATTGTTGCCCATATAGGATGCGCACATGATCCAATGGGAGCGATGAAATTGGCAGAGGTGTGCAAAGAGATCGGTGCACCATTAACAGTGATGTCTGGTCCTGTAACCGATAATGAAGTCGGCGCAAATTTTGTTGAAAAGCAAATAGGCATACCTGCTCTCAATGCTTATATGAAGGCAACTGATTTATTCCATTACATATCTTCAAAATGTCTAAAAAAATAGTATCCATCATCGGTGCAACAGGTTATACCGGCCTTGAACTCATCAGGCTTTTGGCCACTCATCCAAATACTGAGCTAAAATATGTAACCTCTGAAAGTCATACAGGGCAAAAGTTATGCGATATTTGGCCGCATTTAAATGGTATATGCGAGCTTACATTAAGCAATACACCTCTTGAGAAAATTGCAAAAGAAAGTGATTGCGTCTTTCTCGCATTACCTCATTTGCAGTCGCAAAAGATTGTTAAAAAACTACTCGGAAAAACCAAGATAATTGACTTGTCCGCTGATTTTAGGCTGAAAGACCCACTGCAATTCAAACAGGCCTATGGAGTAGAACACACTCTTATAGAAGCGCAGGGGGAATTTGTTTATGGGGTTCCGGAATTTACCAAATCTGAAATCGCAGAAGCACAAAATATCGCCAATCCAGGCTGCTTTGCAATTGCGGTGGAGCTCGCGCTTTACCCAATAAAAGAAATGATCGATTCCGTTTACGTTCAGGGGATAACCGGCTCAAGCGGATCAGGAAAATCACCCGGGAACGGAACCCATCACCCCATAAGAAACCATAATGTAAAGAGCTATAGAATCGGGTCGCATCAACATGAAGTCGAAATTATTCAAGAGCTTAACCTGTCTTCCAATCAGTTTGTTTTGGTTCCAACAAGTGGCCCTTTCGTAAGAGGGATTCATATAACGGCTTTTCTTGATCTAAAAACGACCTCAAAAAAAGGAAAAATCTTTGAACTGTTTAAAAAATCGTATAAAAATAGCCCTTTTATTAGAATAAAGCCGGAGGTGCAGATAGCTGACGTTGTTGGTTCCAATTATTGCGATATCTCCATCAATTTTTGCGGGGGGAAGATTGTGGTACAAGCCGTTATTGACAACCTTGTGAAAGGCGCAAGCGGTAACGCAATACAGAATTTCAATCTTATGTTCGGTTTCGAAGAAGTCACCGGATTAAAAAGCTTAACTCCTTTATTTCCATAAAAATTCAACATGATTTCGCTAAAAAATTCTCAAAAAGCATTGATTCAAACTTATATGCAATACCCGATTGAAATTGTGAAGGGCAACGGCAGTTTTGTTTGGAACAGTAATGGCAAAAAATATCTCGATTTTTATGGGGGACATGCGGTAGCCATTATTGGACATTGCTCAAAGCCTGTTACACATGCCATTAAGCAACAATGTAGCTCACTCATTTTCTACTCAAATGTTTTCCATACAAAGCCCGCAACTCTTCTGGCCATAAAATTAGTTAAAACGCTCCTTCCCGAAAAGTATCAAGTCTACTTTGCCAACTCCGGTTCAGAAGCCAACGAAGCGGCTTTGAAAATCGCCAGAAAACACACAGGGAAGAAGCACATTGTTTCTTTTAAAGATTCCTTTCACGGCAGATCAATCACCGCGCTTGGAGTGACAGGAATTGATTCATATCATCAATTTTCTCCAAATCTGGATTCATACACAACGTTTGCAGAGCTTGGGAATATTGAAAGCGTTGAAAAGGCAATTAACGTCGATACCGCCGCAGTTATTTGTGAACCTATCCAAAGTATTGGTGGTGTCAAAATGGCGGAAAAAGGCTTTTACAAAAAACTTGAAGCTTTATGCAAGAAAAAAGGTATCTTGCTTATTTTTGATGAAGTTCAAACAGGACTGGGAAGAACGGGAAATTTTTGGTTTTCAAAAAGTGTGGATGTAAAACCGGACATTATTACCACCGCAAAAGGTTTAGCTTCAGGTTTGCCGCTTTCGTCCGTATTGGTAAATAACAAAATCAGTAAATCAATAAAGCCAGGAGAGCATGCCACCACGTTTGGTGGCGGTCCGGTCGTTTGCGCCGCCGCACTTGCGACAGTTTCTGAAATACTCAAGAGGGGATTTTTACAAAAAGTGCAAAAAAACAGTAGCTATCTTAAATCCAAATTACTGAGCATTCCTTATATTCATTCGGTTTCGGGAGAAGGTTTTTTACTTGGTGTTCATTTCGAAAAATCTATGCCTGAACTTGTAAAACAATGTCTGCAAAAAGGCCTCATTATAGGCAGTTCCTGCGATTCATCAACTATTAGACTAATGCCGCCAATTTCTGTGAATAAAAAGGAAATCGATCTTTTTTTGGAGATTTTTACTTCAACTTTAACTTAAACTATTATGTCACCTGTTAAAAAAACATTTTATCTCAAAAAATTTAAAGGCAAGGTCTTTGTTGTCAAAATTGGAGGTGAAGTTATTCAGTCAAAAAAGATTCTTGAAAATATCTTAAAAGACGTAAAAGAACTCGTAGATAGCGGGGTCAAGATTGTGTTTGTTCATGGAGGCGGAACGCAAGCTGATCAAATATCCGAAAAACTTGGGTTTAAGCCACAAAAAATAGATGGTCGAAGAGTAACAACAGCTGAAGATTTGGAAGTCGTAAAAATGCTCTACGGCGGCACTCTAAACCTTGAAATACTGAGCATATTGAAAAAACTCGGAGCCAAGGGGATAAGAGTAAGCGGGCTGGATGGCAATCTTTTACAAGTCCATCTGAGGGATAAAAAGAATTTTGACTATGGATATGTTGGTGATATCAGCGCCGTAAATTCGGATATTCTGTATTCGCTTTTAAGCGAGCAATATCTGCCGATTGTTTCACCGATTGCGGCAACAGATGACGGCACGATCGTTAATATAAATGCAGATACAATTGCCGCTCAAATTGCCATCGCTTTAAAAGCGGAAAAGCTCATTTTGTTTACAAAAGCCAGTGGTGTGATGAATGGCGACAGACTTTTTAGTGCCCTAACAATCAAGGAGGCAGAAGGCCTGATAGAAGATCATGTCGTGACCGAAGGAATGATTGTAAAAGTGGAGAATAGTATTCAAGCTGCGCAAAATGGCGTTAAAAGAGTGCATATTCTCAATGGTCTTTCACCACACAGCCTTTTGAAAGAAGTTATGACGACGGAAGGCGTTGGAACAATGATTTTATCAGATTCCGAAAAACAAATTTATTTGGATGAATAACACTTAATGAATATGAAGACTTTACCATCGCACATATATCATTTCTCAGGCACAAAAAAGGGCCCAACAGTCGTTATCTTTGGAGCTACCCATGGAAATGAAATAGTGGGCGCAAACATTATTGAGCAACTCAAAAAAACTTTACCAAAAGAAGAAATTTTTGGCGAAATCTATCTTATTATCGGCAATCCGGATGCCCTTCAAAAGAAGGTGAGATTTATTGATTTTGATTTAAACAGATTATTTGGTGACGATTTTGAAAAGCTATCGGCCAAGAATTATTACTCCTTATCAATTGAAGAGAGAAGGGCACTTGAATTGGCTCCTATATTGGCCAAAGCAGATTATTTGATGGATATTCATTCCACGATCAAAAAATCCATCCCTTTTGTCTATATAAAAAATTCTTTAAAACATATTATGATCGCAAAAATCTTTGGCACAAAATTCGTCGTTTCTTCTTTATTTTATTGTAAGGCAAAAAGTCTGCATTCCTCCGTGGATAACTTTGTTGATAAAGCCGGGGGTATCGGTATTACATATGAAACAGGATGGCATAAGGATACGTCTGTTTTTGGTGAAACCATGAGCAAGGTTAAACAATTTTTAAGTTTTGTTGGTTCAGCTTTTCACACATTTCCAGGAGTTTCCAAGACAAGGGGGCCAAAGCATATTCTCATTTATAAGGAAATACTGCCCAAAAAAAAGCAATTTACTTTTCAGCAGGATTACAGAAATCTTGATTTTTTAAAAAAAGGGACTCAACTTGCCACCGATGGAACCAAAAAAATAATTGTTACCCAAGATTCATATATAGTTTTTCCAAAAACAGATATTCGCATGGGAAGAACGGCCTGTTATCTGGCAAAGGAAATTTTAACCCATAACAACATTCATCATGACTAAATTATGGAAAAAATCAGGAAAAAAGACTCATCCAGCCGTTAATAATTACATTGTTTCTAAAAACTGTGAACAAGATTCAATTCTTTTGCCATACGATGTTCAAGCTTCGATGGCGCATGCCAAAATGCTTCATAAAGTTGGATTATTGTCGAAAAAAGAGGAGAACATGCTCGTAAAAGGCCTTAAAGAAATAGAAGCACTTTATACAAAAGGTAAGTTCCAACTGAAACAATCTGATGAAGATTGCCACACTGCTATAGAAAACTATCTTACAAAGAAATTTGGAGATGTTGGCAAAAAAATTCACACAGGGAGATCACGAAACGACCAAGTCTTAACGGCTATACGTTTATTTTCAAAACAGCAACTCACAATAGTTAAAAAGGAACTGCTCAAAACAGCCGAGCAGATTCTCGCATTTGCGAAGAAAAATGAATTTGTCCCTATGCCGGGTTATACACACACCCAGCAAGCTATGCCGTCCAGCGTGGGGCAATGGGCCGGCTGCTTTGTTGAGGCATTACTCGATGATTATGGGATTTTGGAGTCGGCTTACAAGTTAAATGATCAAAATCCGCTCGGTTCCGCCGCCGGCTTTGGTACAAGTTTACCCATAGATAGAGACTTTACTACAAAAGAATTGGGCTTTGCTAAAACGCAAATTAACGCGCTTTACTGTCAAAACAGCAGAGGCAAACTCGAAAGCTTTATTTTGAGCGGTATCGTTCAAGTGATGTTGACGCTTGGGAAAATTGCCAATGATTTGATTTGGTTCACCACTAAAGAATTTGATTTTTTCGTTATAGATGAATCTTTAACTACCGGTTCCAGCATTATGCCTCAAAAGAAAAATTTAGACATTTTGGAAGTTCTGAGGGCAAATATCAGCATTGTGCTCTCATGCCAGATGCAAATTCAAATCGTGAGTCATAATTTGCTTTCCGGTTACAATAAAGATCTGAAAATCACAAAAGAAGCATTAATCAAATCATTTGAGATAGTCATTTCAAGCCTCAAGATTATGCAATTAGTTTTTGAGCATTTAAAGGCGAAAAAAAAGGTACTGTCATCGTCGTTTTCTACAGAAATTTTTGCTACGGATATTGTAAATGAGTTTGTGCTAAAAGGAATGCCTTTTAGAGAAGCGTACCAAAAGGTGGGAAGAAAGTTAAAAGAGGTAAAGACTCCTGATTTTGTTGAAAATATAAAGGGTAAAAAACATTTGGGCGCAACCGGAAACCTTGCTTTGAGCTCTTACGCAGAGCAGATCAGAAGGCTAAAAGAATAACTCTCCAAATTTCGCAGTCGTTTTTGTTCATTTCTCCATGCGCCGCCCGCCCCCGCCTCGGGCGGCGCATTTTTCAAACCATTTCTCTCAAAGCGCGCGGTGAAACCTGGCACCGCGCGCCTGTCCTTAGCTTCTCATCAAAAAATTGTCATTTTTTGAAGAGAAGCATGGAGGCTAGCCTCCATGCTTCTCTTTGAAATAAGTCCGAACTTCGCCATA
>JAUYJN010000034.1 GCA_030700255.1 Candidatus Peregrinibacteria bacterium
TTTATATTTAAGGATTATTAGAAGAAAATATTAACAAAAATCCGTCAAAATTGCCAGACAAAAATAGGCAAAAAACATGAGTAATAAGCCAAAAATCACCATTTCGAGTTGCGCGAGAATGGAAATGTTGCGTGGTATACGTGCGCTCACCTACTGAGGGGTTTGAAACTATGGAACCACAGGTTTTAAAATAAAACCGACCACTTAAGCTAAGATGTATATGCAAAATATATATCAATAACCCAAGTGGGTTAAATTCCAGCCAAAAAACCTTGCGCTGCGACTGCCTTTATGGTAAAATTGCATGATCGTAAAAAATAAATCTTATATTTTAAAACAAAATACTATGGGAGATAAAATGGGGGGAGCTCCAGTGCCAGACTCAAATGCTGATAGAGCAAAATTCATAGCTGCTAACGAGCTTTCTGTTCCAAATTATGATGAAGGCGAAATGCAAAAACAAAAGACAAAACTGGAAAATGCTTTCAATAAGCAAAAAGAAACTAATAAAGAGCTTAAAGACCAACCAAAGCATGACGAAAAGGCGCTTGCCGAACTCGCTGGCGATGAAGCGAAGGTCGCTAACAACTGGCTCAACCTAGATCCTGAAAAACGTATGGTCGCATTAGATGGATTATTAGAAATTCAAGAAAAACTGAAAAATGCAGTACCTGTTGACCCTAAGCAGCTTGAAGCTTTTAAAATCCTCGAAAAAGTTCTACCTAAAGTATTTGGAACTACTATCGATAATGCGATGGCAGCACGAAAATACGATCTCATAACTAAAATGCAAAAAACACTTGCTATTGCAGAAGATCAGCAAGCAGTTAAAGACGCTGAAAAAAATATGAATAGCTTTTTATCTAATAATGAATAGTTCGTTTAGAGCTCCGAGTCATGCCGATATGGCAGACCTTAAACGGCTATCTCAATCTCTGCGCCATTGCCAACCTTCTCACCTTCGCGAGCGGCTCCATTTGCTTGTAGACGTTCAGTGAATTTAGCGCGAGCGGCATCTATGTTTTCATCATGTCCATTCCAGATAGCGAGCGATGGTGCTTGAAGTGCACGCGCAAATGAGAATGTTAATTCCCATGGAGCGCCTCCGGCGGCGATCGCCGCTTTATTTACTTCATACATGTTTTCCGTAGCTTCCTCCGGGGCTTGCCCACCGGATAAGAAAACAACCCCGGGAACTTCCGCCGGAACTGTTTCAAGTAAGCATTTGTAAGTCATTTCTCCAACAGTTTTTGCATCGGCACGAGCGGCATTTTGCTTCCCTGAAATCACCATACTTGATTTGAGTATCAATCCGGAAAGATCAACCTTGAAGTATTGCAACATATCAAAAAGTCCCTTGAGGGCTCTCTTGGTAACTTCGTAACTTTCTTCAATTGTGTGTTCGCCTTCGATCAAGATCTCCGGCTCCACAATCGGCACGATCCCCGCTTCCTGGCAAAGCAATGCGTACATCGTCATGCCATGTGCGTTTGTATGAATACATGCATCGGAAGCTACCGGATTTGAAATTGTAAGAAGAGATCTCCACTTAGCGAAACGCGCACCCAACTCATAATATTCTTTTAATCTAACTCTCAGATTATCCAATCCTTGAGTGTAGCTTTCACCGGGGAAATTAGGTAAATCTTGAAGGCCCATATCGACCTTGATACCGGGAATTACTCCAATATTATTTAAATGTTCAACAAATGAAATTCCTGTAGACATGTTTTGACGAATAGTTTCATCATAAAGTATCACACCGGAAAGATAATTTTCCACACTTTCCGTCCCGAGGAATATTTCACGATATTGACGACGAGAGTCAGAGGTTGATTCTGTATTTATAGATGCCAGTCTTTTGCCGGCCGTTGAATTACTTTCGTCAGCGGCAAGAATTCCTTTTCCTTTTGCGACCATACGTGCCGCAATCTGTTGAAGTGGTAGTTCCATTTGAGAGGGAGTTATGTTTAAAAGTCGTGGCCATTGTAATAATATTTTAAGATAAATCAACACAAGAGAAGTTTTCAGTAAACCTCTGTTGATTTTAAAAACTTTACAATGAAGCTATCGGAGGATACTATCCAGAACCCAACCACTTTAGAGTTTTTTTAAAAATCCTTTAATTTTTCCCCCGTGGTCGATTTTGCCAACATGAAGGTTCCACCGCATAGCCTCGACGCTGAGCGTTCTTTGATTGGCTCTCTTTTGCTCGAAAAAGACAGCATAATAAAGATTGCCGATCTTGTTAATGCAGATGATTTTTATCATGAAGGGCACAGGCTGATATACGGAGTAATATTTGAACTTTTTCAAAAAAGGACTCCTATTGACCTATTGACAGTTTCAAATTCATTAAATGATAATGGTGAACTCGAGAATATTGGAGGGAAATCTTACTTAGTGGAAATAGTCGATTCTGTCGTTACAGCAGCTCATATTTACCAATATGGAATTATCGTAAAACACAAATCCACACTACGAAAACTGATCTCTGCCGGTGACCATATCAAGGGTCTCGGATTTGATGAGACTGCAGAAATAGAGGATATTTTGGAAGATGCAGAAAAAAATCTTTTCAACGTTTCACAGACATTCGTAAAAGATAAATTCATGCACATTAAAGATATTTTGACAAAAACATACGAGAAAATCACAGATCTACATGATCCGGATGCTAAAGAGAAATATCGCGGAATCCCTACGGGGTTTGATGGGCTTGACCGTATTCTCTCCGGGCTTCAGCCATCTGACATGGTCGTTATCGCAGCCCGTCCATCTATGGGTAAGACGGCGCTCGCCCTAAATATAGCTCAAAACGTAGCGAAAACAGGCAAGAGTGTCGGCATCATGTCGCTTGAAATGTCCAAAGGGCAGTTGGTAGAACGTATGTTCTGTTCGCTTCTACAGGTGGATTCATGGAAGATGAGAACAGGGCAGTTGACTGAAGCGGATTTTGCTAGAATCGGGCCCGTCATGGATGAACTAAACAACTACAAAATATTTATTGATGACTCTATTGGGAATAGCTTGCCTGAGCTCCGCGCCAAGGCGCGTCGCCTCCAAATGGAGCATGGCCTAGACGTAATCATGATCGACTATCTACAACTCATGAGTTCAGGGAAGGCAGGTGGAAATTTCTCTAATCGTGTAAACGAAATCTCCGAGATCTCGCGCTCGCTAAAAGCGCTCGCGCGCGAGCTCCACGTCCCGATTATCGCTCTATCTCAATTATCTCGTGCCGTAGAACAACGCCCAAACAAAATGCCGGTGTTGTCTGACCTTCGTGAATCCGGAGCTATCGAGCAAGATGCCGACGTCGTTATGATGATGTACCGAGAAGATTACTATGAAGAAGACTCTGACCGCCCAGGTATCACTGATATATACATCCGTAAACATCGTAACGGTAAAACCGGCCGCATCGAACTCATGTTCAAAAAAGAACAGATGAAGTTCTATGACATCGATAGAGTTCACGAGGACTAATTAAGCTTGTGGCGGCTTAAGGTCTGTAGCGACTTCTCCAGTGCGACGAACACTTTTTGTACGCTTTTTCGTACGTTTTCTCTACACATGAATACTTCAAATCCCTTGTCTTCAACATGGCAATTGGTAGGTACCTGGCCGGTTCTCCAAAAGGAATTTGCATTGCAATCCTCAGGGCGAAAGTTTAAAATCCGAATCGTTGACAAATAGGAATATCAAGAGTCGCTGAGGGACAGGCCCTGAGACGCGACAGCAACCACTCCAATAATGGAAAAGGTGCTAAATCCTGACCTGGCGCGAGCGTAAGCGAGCGCGCTTGGGAAGATATAAAAACGAATTTTAAGTCTTTCCGATAGGGAAAGATTTTTTTGAATACGCGAGGCGCGCAAGCTTGCCTCGCGCAATAAGGATAAATACAATACCCGAACAAGACGGCATAAGTGTGCCCAAATTTAGTGGCCGTCAGGCCATAGGCGTAGACAAAACAACAATTATTAATAAACATTTAACCCAATTCAAACTATGGCAAAATACTTTTTCACTTCAGAATCGGTAACGGAAGGACATCCAGACAAAATTTGTGATCAAATTTCAGATGCTATGCTTGACGCTGTCCTGACAGATGATCCCGATGGAGCTTGTTGTTGTGAAGTTTTTACAACAACAGGGATGGTGCTCGTGGGTGGTGAAATCACTACAAAAACTTATATAAATGTGGATGATCTTGTACGTAGCGTTTTAAAAGATATCGGTTATACAAATGCGGATTACGGAATTGATTATAAAAGTTGCGCCGTACTCAATGTGATTCACGAGCAAAGTCCCGACATAGCTCAAGGTGAAAATACGGAAAAAAGTGTTCACAAAGCGCAAGGAGCGGGAGATCAAGGTATGATGGTCGGCTTCGCCTGCAGAGATACCGAAGAGCTGATGCCGCTTCCGATCATGCTTGCGCATGGTCTAACTAGACGACTGGCGGAACTTCGCAAAAATGGTACTTTGCCATACCTCCGTCCGGATGGAAAAGCTCAAGTAACAGTCGAATATGAAAATGATAAACCTATCGGGGTTGAAGCCGTGGTAATCGCGGCTCAACATGATGAGAATATTTCCTATGAAAAACTTCGCAGTGACATTATCGAACATATTATCAAACCGGTATGTGGGACGCTGCTTTATGAAAATGCCAAAATTTACGTCAATGAAACGGGGAAATTCGTAATCGGCGGACCACAAGGTGATACAGGTGTAACGGGCAGAAAAATAATCGTGGATACATATGGTGGAATGGGGCGACATGGCGGCGGCGCATTTAGTGGGAAGGTTCCGAATAAGCAAGATCGTAGCGGTGCGTACATGGCTCGTTATATAGCAAAAAACGTAGTCGCCGCCGGACTTGCCGACAGATTTGAAGTGCAATTGGCATACGCCATAGGCTATCCTGAGCCGGTTTCCGTGCACGTGACGACGTTTGGTACGGGAACGGTGGCCGATGAAGTCATCGAGCAAGCGATCAAAAAAGTGTTCGATATGTCACCCGCCGGAATCATCAAAACTCTTGATTTGAAAAGACCGATTTATCGTGCCACGGCTTCTTATGGGCACTTCGGCAGATCGGAATTCCCATGGGAAAAAACCGATAAGGTTGAAGCGCTGAAATCCGCCTTGGCTTAACGTTGATTTTTCAGCCAAAAAAAACTAAAGTGCCACCACACACGAACAAAGTGAGTGTACATATCAATAACCATTTTACACAGTAAACCCTCATATCCTTATGGATTATAAAGTAAAAGATATCAGCCTGGCTGAATTTGGTCGCAAGGAAATTGAAATTGCGGAAAAAGAAATGCCCGGCCTTATGTCTCTAAGAGAGAAATACGGCTCTTCAAAACCACTCAATGGTGCGCGGATAGCCGGTTGTATTCACATGACGATTCAGACTGCGGTTTTGATTGAGACTTTAATCGCACTTGGAGCGGAAGTTCGGTGGAGCAGTTGCAATATATTTTCAACACAAGATCATGCGGCGGCGGCTATCGCCGCCGCCTCTATCCCCGTCTTCGCATGGAAAGGCGAAACGGAAGAAGAGTATGCATGGTGCATCGAAGAAACTCTGAAATTCGGCGAGAAGAGCGAGGAGCCGGACGGCGCCAAGGCGCTGGGCCCGAACATGATTCTTGACGATGGAGGCGACCTCACCGAATTGATTTACAAAAAATATCCCGAAATGCTTTCGGAAATCAAAGGGATAACGGAGGAAACGACAACCGGAGGGCATAGACTTTATCAAATGATGAAAAACGGCAAATTGCAAACACCGTGCATTAACGTAAATGATTCCGTTACAAAGAGTAAATTCGACAATCTATACGGCTGTCGTGAATCACTCGCCGACGGCCTCAAACGTGCAACAGATGTGATGATAGCGGGTAAAGTTGTGGTAATAGCCGGATACGGAGATGTAGGTAAGGGCTGTGCGCACTCTATGCGTTCATACGGGGCTCGCGTAATTATTACTGAGATTGACCCGATAAATGCCTTGCAAGCAGCTATGGAAGGATATGAAGTAAAACCTATGGATGAAGCTGTGAAAGAAGGGAATATATTTGTTACAGCAACAGGCTGTGCGGACGTAATTACAGGTGCTCACATGGAGCAGATGAAAGACCAAGCTATCCTTTGTAATATCGGGCATTTTGACAGTGAAATAGAAACTAGCTGGCTCAAAGAAAATTCCAAAAAAATGGAAATCAAACCTCAAGTGGATAAACACACTCTTGCAAACGGCAATGAGCTTATTTTACTCGCGGAAGGTCGTCTGGTTAATCTCGGATGCGCGACCGGGCATCCGTCATTTGTAATGAGTAATTCATTTACAAACCAAGTCCTCGCACAAATAGAGCTTTATACAAAAACCGAACAATACAGTCCCGGCGTATACATGCTACCGAAAAAACTCGATGAAGAAGTCGCGCGACTGCACCTCGCAAAAATCGGTGTCCGACTCGACAAACTCACAAAAGAACAGGCTGATTATTTGGATATTTCCGTTGAAGGGCCTTACAAACCGGAGCATTACAGATATTGATATATGAGTAAATTTCAACAAAATTATGAGCTTACGAAAACTCTCGCACTGACAGAGTTTAAATTACGATATCATGGGTCATTACTGGGCTATCTTTGGACGTTGATAAAACCATTGATGTTGTTTGGTGTTTTGTATGTGGTCTTCAGTATTTTGATGCGTTTCCCCGTTGAACATTATCAAATATATCTTCTTCTCGGAATCATCTTGTGGAATTTTTTTGCCGAGGGAACGTCTATGGGGCTCGCTTCACTGCTGAGCAAATCAAGCTTGATATCCAAAGTTAATTTTCCACGAATTTTAATTGTCGTAGCCTCGACTTCCAGCGCACTTATAACCTTTGCATTAAATTTCCTGATTTTTATAGTATTCCTTATATTGAGCGATATACCGTTTTCGATATCTATGTTATTTTTCCCAATATACGTTATCGCGGAATATTTCATTATTTTAGGCATATCTTTATTGTTATCAGTTTTATTCATAAGATTCCGTGACATGTCCCATATTTGGGAAATATTATTACAACTCGGATTTTGGTTAACTCCGATTTTTTACACCATAGAAATTGTGCCTACACAATATCACAGCATATTCTATTTGAATCCGATGGCACGTATTATTTGGTATTCACGTACAATTTTCTTGCAAGAACATATACCGGGTTTTTGGCTGAATGCCGTTATAATCATATTTGCAATTTTAATTTTCATTTTCGGATACATGATCTTCAAATGGCTTAACAAAAATATAGTTGAAAAACTTTAACCTATGAAACAAGTTATTTCCGTACAAAAAGTAAGTAAGAAATTTCTTATACCTCATGAGAAGAAAACAACTCTTAAGGAGCATTTTGTTCATCTGTTCAATAAGACAACTTATGAAACGTTTGAGGCCTTAAATGACATTTCCTTTGAAATTAAAAAAGGTGAATTTGTTGGCATTATCGGCGCGAACGGAAGTGGGAAGAGCACTCTGCTCAAAATCATTTCAGGCATATACAGCCCGACAAAAGGTATGGTTAATGTAAGTGGGAAAATTTCTCCGTTCTTGGAGCTCGGTGTCGGATTCGATCCTGAACTTTCAGGTGCGGAAAATGTATATTTGAACGCCGCAGTATTGGGACTTTCAAAAAAAGAAATCGACGCTCGCTATAAGGATATAGTGGCATTCGCCGAGCTTGAAAGATTCATGGATATGAAAGTGAAAAACTATTCTTCCGGTATGTTTGTGCGCCTTGCATTTTCCGTGGCAATCCAGGTGGATGCGGATATATTGATTATGGATGAAGTTCTTGCCGTTGGCGATGCGCGATTTCAAGAAAAATGTTTTAACGTATTTAGAAAATTCAAAGAAGAGGGTAAAACAATCGTGTTCGTCACTCACGATATAGGCTCAATAAGAAGGTTTTGTGATCGCTGTCTGTATTTAAAAAAAGGTGAATTGGTTGCGCAGGGAGCGGTTGAAAAAGTTATAGATCAATATATTTATCAACAAGCGGAGGGATTCCCGACAGTGGTAAATGACGTAACCGATTTTACAGTCATTGAGCCTCCGGTATTACCACCTGTCGAAACACCCAAAGTAGTGGAAATTAATGACGTGAAATTTATAGATAAGTTCGGCAATTTGAGCGATACATTTGTATCGGAGGATCCAATAATAATTCGAGTGAGATATTTAGCGTTTTCTTATGTAGAAAAACCTATATTCGGCATCCGATTTACATCGGAACATGATGAATGCATATTCGGGACAAATACCGAATTGGAGGGATTTAGGATTGAGAGTATCGAAGGGAAAGGTTTTTTTGACTTCAAAATAGACAAGCTTCATATCGCGTGTGGGAAAATAATGGTGACTGTCGCAATAAGACAAGAGGGCGGGGGTGATCATTTTGATTGGAAAGATAAAGCTTATAGTTTTTACGTAACTCGTAAAGATAGTAATGCCGGCAATACATCGCTTGACGTCTCTTTTGATACGGGGGGTATGAATTTCGTAGAAAATGAAGATAGCGAAATGCTCAAGGGAAAAATTGAAGAAGGATTTTTCTTGCAGAACGTTAATCCGAAATCTTTCAATATGTTTGATGAAAAATGGGATGTTCTTTTTCTTATTGACGCCTGCCGCTTTGATCTTTTTGAACAAAATAACAAATTTATTGAGGGAGAACTTTCAAAGAAAATTTCCCTCGCATCCTGCACGCCGGAATGGGCGAAAAAATCAATGATTGATCATGATCTAAGTGACATTATATATATATCGGCAAATCCTTTCGTATCTCGAAATTATCTCATAGAGAAAGAGAAGATGGATGTCAATTTTTTTCTCCTTGAGGAGTTATGGGATACCGGCTGGGATACGAAGCTGAAGACGGTTTTACCCGGCGACGTCACTAATCTCGCCTTGAAACTTCACAAAAAATATCCGGATAAAAAAATCTTCGTTCATTATATTCAACCGCATCATCCTTTTATCGGGGAGGATAGATTGGATGAAGGCGGATGGGAAATGGCACGCGATAATATTTTGGGAAATAAGAATCATGATAAGAAAATGCTGAACATATACGAGCAACTGAAGAATAACCAAGTGACGAAGGATGAAGTATGGATGGCATACAAAGGGAATCTTGAACTTATTTTAAAAGAAATTCGAGATAATTTACCTCATTTTAAAGGCAAAAAAGCCATATCATCGGACCATGGAGATTGTTTTGGAGAGTACGGAATATACGCACATCCCGGTGGGCTTTATATACCGGAGCTTATCGAAGTGCCATGGTTTGAAATTAAAGAATAATCCCGCCGGCTACTATTTCATCATCTTTTAGAAGTACAAATTTCCCCAGTGTTGCGTTGTTTGAGAAATTTCCGAATACAATCGGTTCTTGAGTTTCTATGGAGACTTCTCCTACTTCCGTTAGATAAAGCATTGGAGCATCCAGCGGTAGTTCTTTTAGAGTTGAAGAATCAATCTTACGATGCGTTTCCTTGATAGTACAAGTAGATGATTGCGTGGCAATTTCGATTTTCAGCTTATCTCCAATGTCATTTGAGGCCACATCATGTAACCAAAAAATAAGTGCTTTAAAATACTTTCCTACTTTCAAACCACTATTTTTATTTGTAATAATATCTCCTCTTTTTACGTTTGACATATTTCCAAGTCTAAGCCCGATACACTCACCTTGATTCGCTTCCTCAATCACTTTTTTCCATTGCCATATAGAAACAATTTTTGTTTCCTTTTTTGCGGGAAGAATTAAAATATCGTCATTTTCTCGCACACGACCCGCCTCAACTCTTCCGACTATATAATTAGATTCATTGTCACTATATATATCCTGTATAGGGAATATTAGCCCTGTTTTCTCCACATTTTTCATTTGATAATCATCAAATGATCCCAAGAGAGAGTTTCCCTCGTACCATTCTTGCTTCTGAGATTTATGTAATATATTTTCTCCTTCAGCCGAAGAAATAGGAATAAAAGCTATCGGTTTTAAATCACATTCTTTCATGTAATCGCTACATTGCTCTGTAACAAAATTATAAATCTTTTCACTATATGCCACTAAGTCCATTTTTGTAACGACAACAATTATATTTTTTATACCAATTAATTTTAACAAAAATAAATGCCTCCTTGTCTGTTCCTTAATTCCTTCATTTGCCGCAACGACGACTACGGCTATATCAGCTTTTGACGCGCCCGTAATCATATTTTTTATATACTCTTTGTGCCCCGGAGCATCTATAATTACATATGATTTTTTCTCGGTTTTGAAATACATACAGGTTGTATCTATAGTCTTTTCCTCCGCTATTTCCTCTTGCAATTGATCAAGTAGCGAGGCGAAAGTAGCTGTAAGCTGACCTTTTTCAAGCCCCTCCATCCTTGCTTGGACTTCTCCGGGAAGAGTTTTTGTGTCATATAAAATCCTCCCTATCAAAGTGGATTTGCCGTGATCGATATGTCCCGTTATAACGATTTTTAATTCGGTATTCATATTTATTTACATATATCCGAGTGCGCGCAACTTTTGCATCATATTTGCCTGTTCTTTATCTTGCTTTCTCCCACTTCGTTCCGCAATCTTCGATATTTTAATTTCAGCTATTATTTCATCAACTGTAGAGGCATTACTTTCCATGGAAGTGGTAATTGCCCGGCAACCAAGGCTTCTATACCTTTTCCCATTATGGGCGAAATATAATTCATTTACCGGCATATTTTCTCTCTTTACATACTCCCAAATATCCAATTCCGTCCAATGCAAAAGTGGGTGAACTCGCATATGCTGTGAAGAGTTTGTATTATTTTGATAATGGTCCCATAATTCAGTTGGTTGATTTTCATAATTCCATTCGAAGGCTTTATTACGAGGTGAGAAATATCTTTCTTTGGCTCGAATACCATGTTCATCTCTTCTAATACCAACTAATAAAGCTTCAAACCCATATTTTTGGATTGCTTGCATAAGCGCATTCGTCTTCAATTCATGGCAACAAGTAAATGCATCATGAGTTTCATAACTTATACCGGCTTCCAAGGCTTTTTTATTTTTCTCTACCAATAAATCAAGACCAAACTCTTTTGCATATTTATCACGAAACGCATACATTTCAGGGAATTTAAAAGTTGTATCAATATGCATCACAGGAAATGGTATTTTTCCAAAAAAAGCTTTATGACAAAGCCATAAAAGAGTTGTTGAATCCTTCCCAATCGACCATAGAAGAGCTATTTTCTTGAACTTGAAGTATGCCTCTCGAATAATGTAAATGCTCTCATTCTCAAGAGCGTCCAATTTTTCCATAGTATTTAAATTCCTCGCAAGTATAATGCTTCACGTTAGACTGTGCAACAACATTAACCTATATTGTAAGATGCATCATTGGTTAAAAACCATCCTCGGTTTGGAACGATATATCTCTCTGAGAGAAAAATATAGAAAAGTAAAAAAAAAGGTGGGAATGAAAAGCAGGGAGGATGAGTTTTTTAAAGTAAAAAAGTCGAGACTCGGGCGTCTTGATGAGTCCTTACCTTTCGGCGTAAATATAATCGGATACATCACTGCCGAATGTGGCATAGGGCAAATATCACGTGGGATGATCATGGCGCTCAAACAAGCCGGAGTGGCCATATCCGTATATAATTTTGATATAGGTTGGCATCGAAATGCGGATAATTCCGTAGAAACATTTTCAGATGAGCTACCTTACTCTATAAATTTATGTTGTTTTAATGCGGATGAAACTCCTCGCAGGTTGAGTGAAATAGGAGCTGAAAAATTAAAAGGTAAATACAATATCGGACTATGGGCATGGGAGTTGGATAGTTTTCCGGATGAATGGAAGGGCGCTTTTGAGTACGTGCATGAAGTGTGGACGATTTCCGATTTCGCAAAAAAGTCCATTCAAAAGGCAACTGATCTGAAAGTATCAAAAATTCCATTATTAGTAGAGCCGATCGTGGACACAAAATTCAATCGGACATATTTCGGGATTTCAAAAGATGTATATGTATTTTTGTTTTCATTTGATGGGTTCTCATTTGCCGATAGGAAAAATCCATTTGCGACGGCGGCGGCGTACGCCGCCGCCTTCCCATCAGACAGCACCATGCTCATCATCAAAACTCAAAATCTGGATCGCTCACACGAGAAGAAATTACATGTGATTTTGAAAGGCACGCAGTATAGAATTATCAATGAATATTATGCTCAGGAGGAGTTCACCGGACTCCTTAATTCAATTGATTGCTATGTATCGTTGCATCGTGCGGAGGGTTTTGGTTATGGCCTTGCCGAAGCGATGTATTTGAAAAAAACCGTAATAGGCACGAACTATTCCGGCAATCTGGATTTCATGGACGATACGAATAGCTTCCTCGTACCTTACAAACTCGTGGAGATCGAGAAAACAGTCGGTCCATACAAAAAAGGAAATCACTGGGCGGATGTGGATATAGAGGATGCAGTCAAAATGATGAAAAAAGTCTATGAAGATCGAGATGAAAATTATATGCGTGAGAAACAAGAGCTTGCGCATGCGCAAATCATAAAACTGTATTCATCAGTATCTGTAGCAAATGCACTGAAGAAGCTTCTTAAATAAAACCAACTTAAATTAAGTTCAAAGTGTTTAAAGAGCCGGAAAAATAAAATAAAGTTTAAAGAAATAAAAAGCATAAAAATTATTTAATGACTTCTATCTCCTTTATCAGATCATCACCAAACCATTCAATCGATTCCTGTACCATCTGAAATTTATATTTATACAAACCTGGTTCGGATGGAGCCTTGATCAAATATTCAAATTTATAAATATCATCCGGAAAAACATCAACATCCTGCTCTAAAAGAATTCTATCTTCAATAACATTCTCATCAAAATGAAACATTTGAAATCCCAATTTATATAAACCATTATACGACCAAGGCAATTCCCCGACATTGATAACCGTTATAAATATGGGATATTCCTCGTTAACATGCAGAATTAAAGGAATATTATCAGATAAAATTTGAGAATCATTAAATAAATGTTCTGCGGAACCAATGGAGGAGAGGAGGTCACTTGCAGGTAATAATCCTATTGTTGTGGCACCTATATAATCAGGCGCCATTATCGCGTTTAGACTTCCTCCTTTCAAAAGGAACAATCCATCGGCTTCAAGATCAACATTACCGTCTCCGTCAAACCCTCCGGGAATATTGGAAAAATTAATAGAAATATCACTGTCATCAGTTTTCAACTTTTTACCCTTAAAAGTGTTTTCAAAAACAATTTCCCGCCCATTATTATAAAATAAAGTATTCCAAACCTCCGCATGACCTCCACCAAATTCCGACTTCTTCTGATAGCTGTTAACGCCAATAGCATTATTTTTAATAACATTATTCAAAATAACCGGACTGGACAAGTCCTTGACTTCAATGCCAATACTGCAACCATCCAATAAATTATTGACAACCAAAACATTACTTTTTTCGCCAAGACTAATACATTTATCACCGGATTCATATATATAATTATCCTTTATAAGAGTCGTACTCCCTGAGGTGTCTACAGCATCATCCCCGTTATTCTCAAATCTATTGCCAATGATGTTTCCACCCATAAAGTCAAAATCAATAGCATCCGCACTATTCTCAAAGAAATAAGAATTAAGAACATCTGAATTGGAATATTTAAAATTAAGAGAATCATCCGCTTTTGCATATTTGAAAGATGAATGATTAACTATGACATCGCTCACATGATAAGCGTTGAACATTCCGGAAAAATAAACACCGTTTATATAAGTTTCACTCCCGTTTTGGATATTAAAATAATCGAAAGTGCTTCCGGAAGCTCCCTCGTCAAGCATGGAAAATGTACCAAAAGGGATGATCGGATCTATCGAATATACATTTATAGGAGCGTCCTCCGCGCCATTAGCTGTAACCTTGGAATAAGAAACAAGAGAAACGCCTTGTGCCAAATAAATATTCGTACCCGGATCAATAATCAATTCAGTATTTTTAGGCACAATAATATCTTCATAAATATAAACATTCCCACTCAAAATCAATTTATCTTCATCGATATCAAATATTCCATATCTGTTATAAGTCTCCCGGGGAGAAAAATCTTTTTCATAAAAATAATAAGCATTCCCATCGGCAATTTCATAAAATAAATCTTCACCGGAAAGCTTTTTATCTGTAATACTGTTCTTAGCCTTTAAATCCAAACTATCAACAAAAATATTCCCCTCAAAATCGACAAAGGATAAATTTAAAAAATATTTGGTCTTTACAGTTTTTAAATTTTCATCAAAATCACTTCTAAATGAGACATCTTTAAGCAAAAAAGAAATATCCATAAAATCAGCGTCACCATCAAAAACATACTCATAATTTAATAAAACATCTCCATTGTCCTTTTTTAATTTAACAAAAACCTTTTGTCCGGGTAAAAAAGAATCATTAAAATGAATAATAAATTTATCAAAAAAATCATCGACCAATGAAATCGGAATTATCTCAACCTGTACATTTGTTCCAATCTGAACAACATTCATATATATCTTGGAAAAAGCCAAATCATGCAAAATATTTTTAATTAAAATAATTCCTCCTTTACCGGTTTTAGGCTCAATATAGTTCTGTAAAGTAAGTAGGACATCTTTTTTATTATCCAATATATCTTCGATATGGGAAAAATCATCGTCAATATTTTTCATTTGATCCCATAAATGTCTATATTCCTCTTGTAACAAAGCGGGGTCATGGATTAGATTCCAATTAAAATCGCTAAGATCATTATAATGCTTGGTTTTACAATATTTGGGATTGGTACTTTGATAATTATAAAAATCATCAATGGATTGCTTATAATCTTCTTCATTTCTATAAACAAAAATATTCTCGTTTTCCTTCAATTCAAAATTTGCAACAGAATTATATATTCTAAAAGATATGTCCTTTACCGGTTTTATGCCATTTTCAAGAACTATCTCCGTTTCATTGATTTTTGGAATAAGATCATCGTCCAAAAACAAAAATGACGAATTTTCAAATAGATAATCGGAAATATCCAATTTATCGGTATCTTCGGTAATGAAAATACGCTCGGAGCGAAAACGATCACCGTTTTTTACGGTCAAATCAATAAAACTCCCCGCCTCAAGGGGTTCTCTAAAATTCAAAATCAAATCTTCAATAATTAATTCGGAAATGGAAATCGGATTTATTTTAAGACTGATATTTTCCTTATTGTCCGACAAATAAACCATAAAATGCGAGGAAGTCAAATCTTCTCGTAAAAGAGACAAATTAAATGATAAAGAGGAAAAAGAATTAAGCAAATAATCTTCCCAAGAAAAAGTATCGATATCCAACGACGAACCAAACCCAGCCAAATAATTCGATTGTAAAAACCTCTGTATTTCATTCATCAATTCCGTGTTATTGAGAATTTCAAAAATCTTTTTATACTTATCTTGCCTAAAAGCCGGATTTTTATTTAAAGTTGAAAAAAAATCAATCTCCTCTCCTATCATAACTTCTTCGCCAATAGCGCAAAGCTCCACGTTGTTTTCAGCTTCCACCAAATTATACCTATAAACATAAACCATCTCTGACCCCACTATCGGATAAAATTTGCCGTCTGTCTCTTTATATACAAACGCCTGATTATCACCGGAAAGATCATGAGATGCTTGTAAGATAGACGACAGGGCGGAATATTTAATCAAATAGTCATAATCGAAAAAACTTATTAATCTTTCGTAATCATCATCTAAAATCGCCTGATTCAACAAAAAAATCAAATAATTAACTTTAGCTTTATCAATAAAGTCTCCGGAAACCTCGTTAAAACCAAACTCGTAATTCAAAAAATTCTGGTGGCCACCTCCTTCAAGCCTTATAAAAAAATTAAACAAACAGTCTAGAACACGAGCCTTGCCTATATAAGAAGAATTTGAAAGTTCATTAATCACGGCATATTCCTTGAAATTATTACCTAAGAAATAATAACTAAAATAATCACTATCGTTTAAGGCAAATGAAACAAGCTTATGTTCCGCGCCATAAAGATCCAAAAAATCATAAAAGATATAATTAATTAAAGGATGGAAGGAACGATCGCTAAAAATAATCAATTTAAACTTACTATAACCGTTGATTGTTTTATCATCTAAAAGTTTTATTTTATAAGACTTGTTTTGGCCGGTATAATGATTGAGGGATGCTGCGTGAATTTTTACCTTAACATCATATTTTTCACCATTGAATAAAAGCTTTGCCCTTCTCCATTCGACCAATTCGTTAAAACTACATCCGGCCACTAAACTATTTTCGGTAAATTCATCAAAATAATCTAAATCATCCTCGGATAATAACAAATTAAACTTTTCCATTTTCGGGAATTCTGCATTTTGTTCATCAATAAGACGCACATTAGCTTCAATAGTCTCTCCGAACCATAATACGTGTTCTTTTAACATTCTCAAATTGAAAGAATAAAAATCCCCCTCAAAAGGAGCAATCAATGGAAAATATAATTTCGTATTATTACCGCTTTTTATTGTTGCAAGAACTTTTTTACGAGAAAACGCGTCATCTACATTGTCATGAAAAGCACCCATTTTGTAACCGTCAAATGAATTCCATTCAATACTTCCGGTGTTTTTAAAAGTAACTGAAGCGTTATAAACCTCACCGTAAGACATAGTATCGGGTATATCAAAATCAATTACCTCGGAATCATAATCAACTCTAAAAACCGTATCCTTAATGATATTAACAAAGCCTTCCCGGGGAGGCTGTTTTAAAAAACACCCGCTAAATAAAAAAACAGAAAAAAATAAAACCCACTTTAACCTACAAATATTCATATCCTTCATTTTGAAGCATTAATTCGTCCAAATATGCTCCATCCTGGTCGATCACCCCAGTTATCAATACATTTTTCCACATATTATTTAAATTCATGATAAAAACATTCTAGTAATCCTTAAGGGCGTTGTCCATAGAAAGTTTTCTGGAGCTACCAGTTAGGTATAGACTGGTCGTTCCCACCCTCGGTATCCATTACCAGTTCGTCCATGTTTCGAACTCCGGAAAGTTTTCCCTGAAGTTCGTCTAAGTTGATATTGTGCCTCATAGTTTAAATGGGTTATATGTTAAATATCCATCATACCCTTTAGACACAAATTATTTTACAGACCTATTTTTTATGAAACTAAAAGATATTTATCTTCTATTACTAATATCCATTGTATTAATCATTGGAACTTTCTTACATTTTAAATATGGATTTTTTTATTTAAACTCTACAGGACATGCGTTTGGTACAGATGATGCTTATATAACATACAGATATGCAAACAATTTATTCGACGGCAAAGGATTGGTTTGGAACCAAGGAGAATACGTGGAAGGATTTTCCAATCTTCTATACACGATATTAATAACTCCACTTTTCATGTTTGGCAAGGGAAATATTTATTTAAGTGTAACAATTTTAAACACTATTTGCATCTTAGCATCAATAATAATCTTATACACATTTTTTAAAAAATATATTTCAACACGAATAGCTTTCATAATTGCCTTATTAATGGCCCTCACTCCAAACTTATGGGTATGGACAGCAAGCGGAATGGAAACATCATTTATATTTTTAATAACTATCTTAATATATACATTTACACAAAGAATAATGTTTTTTAATACAAAAAAAAACAGATATCTATATTATATTACACTAATATTTTCTTCTTTAATCAGAATTGATGGATTCATTGTCCCAATAATATCGTCAATATTTTTACTTCTAAGACGACAATATAATCTTGCTATAAAGTCTATAATAGTCACAGCCTCGACGGTAATCTTTACCACAATATGGCGTTTTATTTATTATGGGGATATTCTATCAAATACATTTTATGTTAAGGTCTCAGGCACACTAATACAAAGAATCCATGCCTCTATAAATCAATTGGTGGAAATAAGCCAGTTCTCCCCTATATTTATTATAAGTATATTCATATTCTTTATAATTTTATATAAAATTATAAGACATCAATTATCAGCGCTGACTTTCGAAGAAATATACATATTCCTTTGGTTTATTTATTGGATATTTATCGGTGGAGATGTGTTTTATGACAGGTTTTTGCTTCCAACAATACTATTTACAATTATAGTACTTATCAGGTTTATAAATAAATTACGCTTCTGCTATATCGCATACGTATGTTTCTTATTAATTATATTAAGCACAATACTTCTGGATTCACGATTTCAATATAATTTTAACAAATTTGATTCATGGATAAATCTCGGTAATTTCCTCAAGGAAAATGAGCCAAATAAAACAATTGCTATCGATGCTGCAGGTAAAATACCATTCCTTTTTGAAACTTATACAATCGATATGCTTGGATTAAATAATAAAGTCATTGGCAAATCTAAAAGCAATTTCTTTGCAGTAGGGCATAATAAGAGTGATCCTAATTACATAATGAGTCTATCCCCTGATTTAATAGCTGCATGGATACATCCCAATTTAGATTTGGCATATGGGATTGACAACAATTTGTATTTAAAAAATCAATACTACATCAAATATTTGATGAATCCTAAACTATCCCCATCAAATAATCCTATAATTAGGGTAAATCCTTCAGATCGAGAATCCATTAAAAATAAAATTTCTTCTGGATTCTCATATTCTATCCTGTCACAATAAAATTTATTGAAACAATATATTTCTAATCCAGCGAGAGTTCCCAGTCCGTAAGGGCGGGGTTCTTTATTTTTAGCATGTGTGCAAGCCTAAAACGCCCAAATCAGCAGGCTATTATTTCAGATCAAGAATATTGGAAGCAAGCATTTCACCTACCTTTTGCACGGAATACAATTTTACGATTTGCGCGTGAGCACGAACAACCTCCAACCTCCTCAAATCAGCCGCCACCATCATTTTAACCAATCCCTCAAATTTAACCTTAAGCTCCCACCAAAAAACCTTGTAGCCCTTATCCAAAAGCAATTTAGCCAAGTAGTCACCATCCTGCCCAGTAATTCCTGTAATTAATGCTCTCTTCATAATTTTATTTTAATTGCCAGTAGTTTAGCAAACCTTCTATGGCTCTCACAAGAGCGTATTTTGGAAACTGTTTCAAAAACCTGTTGGTGTCATTTGCGCTCTTGAAAGTAAAAGAGTATCTTTAATGTTTTCCTCAAACTGTCCTCAGACTTAACTCCATAGAATGTCTTTAACCTCTGTTTGATACGTTTGTTTAAGTTCTCAATGTAGTTCGAAGTCCGTGGTATTTTTTGCTGATAAGAGAGGTGTAACAAGGCGCCTGGCACTACGTTCCAAAACCAATCAAAAATTGGCGTCCTTCCATCAAAAGCTTCCTGGAAAACCCTAAATCTTTCAATACGCCTTGGCACATCTTCAATCTTGTTTGTCATAAAAATATGATAAATTCTGTTGAATAAAATCTCATCTTTTGGGTATCTACCCCCCCCCTCACAGTCAAATTTTCTCTCAGTATGCTGACGCACTCTCGGATTCATCTATCCAATAATTGATCACTCCAATACCAGTATCATATGCAATTAAGACAGCTCTTTCTTCACCTTTGACCTTGATGTAAATAGCGTCAACTAAGAGGATATTCGAAGCTCTGTTTTTGTTTCGAAGATAATGAATTAGTGGTTCTGGAATATGATCTGCATACTTTTGAACACTTCTCCATTTCGACAAAAAACCAGTACCTGTTCTTTCTTCAATTCTTCGGAGTGTACTTCTATCCAAAATCCACTGTTCGGCTGCCTTTCTATACTTCCTTGTTAAGTTTTTTTCTAGACTAAATGTCTTTCCACATGACTTACAAAACCTCCTCCTTTTTCCATATTTTATTAATTTACTTTTTGGACAATTTGGACATTTTTTTGGGTTGTCATGTTCTGAAAGGTTAATTTATGTCTACAGCATAACAAGAAACTCACTTTTTACCCACAGCTACGTGAAACAGATCCGTATTTCAAGTGCTGTCTTGTTTTCCAGCCTGGTTATTGCACATTTTTGACTGGCTCTATCGACCTGTACGGAAATTATTGGCTTTTGTTGTGAGAAAATCATACTGTCGGTTTCAAGATGCCATGCTATTTGACGTTCGTTATCTTTCCCTCAGTTCACCGGCTATCTGCTGCGGCGACCAATCTTCTTCAAGTTTTTCAATGACATGTTTTTTCAGTTTTTCTTTTCTGTTCAGTTTGCATCGATTTCCTTTATTCATTTGCCTCTTTTCATGTCTTGCCTGTGCTATTTCAGCCTTGTGCCAGCGTTCGTGAAGGCTTTTGTTTCTCCTGATTTCTTCGCTGTTGGGTAGATAAAAGTCAAATGTAAAATCTTGCTTTATATTAAAAAGCAACTTGCAATTCAGCTGCCGGATAGGTAAAAGTCAGATATGATAAATTCGCATAAAATAAATCTATGAATGATGTGGGGACGGAAATTATCGATGAAAAAGACGTGCTGGAAAGAGTTGAAAATGAGCTCGCTAAAATCAATGCAAGAGAAATAAAGAGCCCTGCGTTTTATAACAAAGAATCGCATAGCCTACCTCTTGTCGCACATGAAAAGTCACAATTATTATGGAGAATGGGACATTATATTAATAAACGGTTCAATAGTAAAGGAGTGGAGAAGGTGTTCAAATATTTGGCTAAACATTTTGTCAGAATCATTCCAAGAACTAGGAGATATTATGTCTTGGAGGATTTTTTACAATATTATGATGAGCAGTTTTTAAATAATGCTTATAAACTTATTTTGGGCAGAGATCCGGATCCTAAAGGTGCAAAGGAGTATTTGATTGCACTGCGCAATGGCACGTTGAACAGAATGAGAATACTTGAACGACTCAGATACTCTAAGGAAGGGAAAATAAAAAAAGTTAAGATAAGAGGCTTATTGTTCAAGCGTATCATGAATATGGTCTATAGCTTGCCGATTATTGGATATATAATTCAGATCATTTTTGTGATTATTAAATTCCCAATCATTATAAGAAGCGCAGAAAGATATGAAGCGTTTGTAGGTACAAAATTTACGGAATACCAATCGGATTTTCACGAACTGTCAGATAAGCTTTCAAGACAGGGTGACCGTGCCGATCTGCTAAGTGAGGAGCTTGCGACAAAGGCATCGGTGCAGGATGTGTATGGTGTGAAAGAGGAGCTTGCGACAAAGGCAAATATAGTCACTTCTGAAGAATTGAAAAAGTTGGAAGAAGAAAGTCATGAGCTGGATAATTTTTATTTGGCTTTTGAAAATCATTTTAGGGGTACGAGAAGTCAGATTAAGTTGCGTGCAGAAGAATATTTGCCAATTGTGCGGGAAGCATGCACAGGCATGCAAGACGCAACGGTAGTGGATATAGGATGTGGTCGAGGCGAGTGGTTGGAAATATTAAAAGAAAATGGTATATCTGCACGTGGGGTTGATTTAAACAAAATAATGATAAATGAATGTTTAAATAGAGGCTTTGATGTTATAGAAGCTGATGTGATAAAATATTTCGGTTCTCTGGATAATAAATCTGTGGGAGCGATTACAGGGATGCATATAGTTGAGCATTTACCATTTGAGCAAATTATAAAGCTTTTTGATGAGGCGTATAGGACGCTAAAGGATGGCGGAGTACTGATTTTAGAGACTCCAAATCCGGAGAATTTAATGGTTGGAGCTTGTAATTTTTATACCGATCCAACTCATGAACGCCCTATCCCACCGTTAACAATTCAGTTTATAGCCGAAGAAAGAGGGTTTGGAAAAGTTTCTATTATGCGTTTAAAAAAAGATAGAATTGCGGAGCCACCTTCAGGAATGGATCCTTTGTTGCAAGGGATTTTTTATGCGGCACCGGATTATGCACTGGTCGCTTACAAAGTTTAACTAAAGTTCATATTATGAGCAATAAGTCGATATTTTATTTTTTAGATTTCATATGTGATTGTAACACAAATACGGGAGTTCAACGTGTTAGTCGCAGTTTGGCAAAAGCACTTATTGAAAGCGGGCGTAAGCTTATTTTTGTACGATGGGATGAAAGGGGAAAAAGTATTAGAATCGCCTCTCAAGAGGAGGTGAAAATTCTTGAAATGTGGAATGGACCGAAGATTTCCGAGTGGGTCGATTTGTCTAAACATCCATCTAAGGCATATGCATCGGAATCTCTTCATGAATCACGTTTTGCAAATGATATGAAAGGAAGTTGGTTGCTTGTTCCGGAAGTGACGCATATTACGAATTTATCTTACGCTCCAACGGATGAGCTGATAAATTATGCCAAAAGAACGGCAATGAAAACGGCGTTTATTTTTTATGACGCAATACCGTTCAAGCTTGATGAGTATCATGAAATGAAAGATAAACATGCTAAATACATGCAAGATATTGCTCTGGCGGATTTAATTTTGCCAATTTCTGAATTTGCGAGTGATGATTTAAAGACTTACTATTGTGAGCGAATGTTTTTTAGCGAAAAAACTTTGCCATCAATTATTCCTCTCCCGCTTGCGGGAGAGTTGCCAAATGTGAAAAGAGTACATGAATACAGTGAGCCGGATAAAGATAAGCGTATCATTCTATGCGTTGGTACTATTGAAAAGCGTAAAAATCAAACGACATTACTGGATGCTTTTAATACATTTTGCTCAAAGAATCCGGAGATGGATATAGACTTGGTACTTGTTGGAAACTTACATCCTACGATATCTCCATATTTGACTCAAATGACGGAATCGAATCCTTATATCAAATATTTGAAATATGTTCATGACGATGAACTTCAAGCTTTATACAAGCGAGCGCTTTTTACGGTCTTCCCTTCTCTTGAAGAGGGTTTCGGACTCCCTATAATTGAAAGTCTTTGGTATGGGAAACCCTCTGTTTGCGCCGATTTTGGAGCAATGAAAGAAATAGCGGACGATGGAGGATGTTTAGCGGTTGATGTGAGTTCTCAAAAAGCATTGGGCGCTGCAATTGAAAATATGTTGCAGGATCATGATTTGCGTTCAAGACTCGGTAAGGAAGCTACTGCAAGAAAAATAAAAACATGGCAAAGGTACTCCGAGGAGATGCTTGCGATATTTGAAAAATATGATGATCCAATGACAAAATTGAATAAAATTTATTATTTAGCGGATCATACTTGTTCGTATCCGCGTAATACAGGGATTCAGCGTGTCACAAGGATGCTTGCAAGTTCTTTGGAAAGGCTTGGCGCTCCTATGCAAATAGTGAAATGGAATCATGAAAAGAACGAGCTTATGAGTTTGGATAAACAAGAAAAGGAGCATTTATCACTCTGGAATGGCCCTGAATTTTCTTTAGAGAATGACGTTTTATTTGAAGACTTGGCCGGTAGCTGGTTATTTGTTCCTGAATTGACAACATATGCAGGTGGTGGTTTTATGGCAAGACTTATTAATTTTGCGCGAGAGCATTCTATGAAGGTGGCTATTGTGTTTTACGACGCTATTCCTCATAAACTTAAAGAGCTGTATCCACCTGAGGCAACGAGTGCGCA
The DNA here is from genome assembly GCA_030700255.1 of Candidatus Peregrinibacteria bacterium. Taxonomy (NCBI): domain Bacteria; phylum Candidatus Peregrinibacteriota; species Candidatus Peregrinibacteria bacterium. Next base: position 23,693 of record JAUYJN010000034.1, read on the forward strand.
CAGGGAATATATGAATGCTCTGGGTTTTGCAGATCACGTGTTTTGTATTTCTGAAACATCAAAAAATGATTTATTGGATTATTGCTATAAACTTGATACGTATTTTAATGATCTTATCAAGAAAATTCACGCAACTCCATTGGCAACTGAATTTTTGGAAAGGCCACGTATTTTATCTCATGGGGAAAAGCAATCGAATACGGTTAAAATACTTGCGGTTGGTACTGTAGAGCCAAGAAAGAATCATAAAACTCTTTTGAAGGCATTTAATAAAATGTGCGAAGAGCATCCGAAAAATAATTTTGAACTTATTCTGGCCGGTGGGGCTCCATTTCCGGAGCTTGAAAAAATGGTGGAAGATGCGAAAAAAGAAAATAAATCAATCAAATGGTTACGAGAAACGAATGATGAAGAATTGAGTCGTCTCTATGAAGAGTGTGATTTTACGGTTTATCCTTCGATTGAAGAAGGTTTTGGATTGCCGATTGTAGAAAGTATATGGCATGCAAGGCCGTGTATTGCTCATAATCAAGGGGCGCTTGAAGAGGTGGCGAGAGATGGTGGATGCATTGTAATTAATATGCATGAAGTTATTGAACTTAAGGATGCGATGACTAAATTGGCTTTAAATAAATATGCACTCGCAGGTCTTGCTAAGAAAGCTAGAGAGAGACGTATGAAAACATGGGATGATTATGGTAAAGAAATTGTTGATCATCTCGTTGGAGATGTGGTAAAAGGCATTCAATCAAAGAATTGTGAGAAATCAGATCACGCTAATACGAAATTTTATCGCCCTTTGCTTTCTATTTGTGTGACAACTTACAATCGAGCCAAATGGCTTAATATATCATTGGCCGTGTTGATGAAGCTTACCGAGCCATATCGTGATATTGTAGAGGTGATAGTATGTGATAATGCGTCGACTGATAATACGGCGGAAGTGGCTCAACACTATGATGGCGTTGAGAATTTTCAATATTTTTGCAATCCAGTGAACGTAGGCATGCTTGGTAATCTTCATGTAACGGCTCGTCATTCGTCAGGACAATATGTGTGGTTGGTTGGTGATGATGATATTATCAAGCCTAAAGCGATAGAGTGTATAATAAAAGCGATTCTTACTTATCCTCGTTTAAGTTTGATATATCTGAATTATGCTTATACAACTCAGAATAGTCTGGAATCAAGCGATGACTTGGATTCTTTCATATCTCATGGCATACCGATAGTGCCGGCATCATCCGATTTTTATGGAAAAATTAAGGAAATAGCTCCAAACAATGAAAATTTCTTTACAGCTATTTATGCTTGCGTTTTTCGTCGTGACCATGCTTTAATGGCTTATTCGCAAGACACCATGGGTCGCCCGTTTTCATCGTTATTAACATGCGTTCCAACCACTTATCATGTTTGTAATAACATGTTTGATGAATTCGGTTATTGGATTGGTGATCCGGCATTGGTTGTAAATATGAATGTTTCTTGGGGTAAATATGCGACGTTATGGAGACTTGAAAGAATCCCGGAAATCTATGCTTTAGCTCAAATGAAAGGGGCTTCACCTATCAAAATGGATGGATGGCGTACCAATAACTGTAAAGACATAACATATTATTTGAATGAGATTTATTTTAATGATATTGCGAAAAATTTGCCATATTTCTCAATTGAAAGATTTATATTGAATAATAAACATTTAGAGGTATTTAAGGCTCAGTTGCCGGAAATTAAAACTATTTGTAAAAAAGCTTTTACGGCTGGAAGTTTTGGCCAATTATCGCCGGATGAGGTGTTTTTTAAGTTTGACTTATCATATCTTTAGATAAATAATGTTTTAGGTCTTTTTTAAAAGTATTTAAATAATAAAAATACATATATATGGATGAGTATACGGAAATAGGGCAGTGTCGTATCGGTGGTGGGAAGAACTTGATTTCAGTTTTAAATCTTGGAAACCAAGTTCTTACGGGAGTATTTCCCAAGACTGTGTCTGACGAAATAACTTCAGGGCCGCTTGATCTTGTATGGTGTCCCGACAGTGGGCTTTTGCAATTACGTCATTCATACAATCCAACGGAAATGTATGGTGAAAATTATGGTTATCGTTCCGGATTAAACCAGTCCATGGTTAATCATTTAACGGAAAAAGTCCGATATCTTGAAAGACTGATCGAATTAAATCCAGGTGATATAGTACTGGACATAGGTAGTAATGATGCAACCTTGTTAAAAGCATACGGTGCAAATGGAATCAAAAGAGTGGGGATAGATCCGACCGGTAATAAATTTTCAGAATATTATACGGAAGATATTCAGCTGGTACCGGATTTTTTTACAGCTGAAAATTATAAAAGTATTAACTCGGAGCCGGCACGGATTGTGACATCAATAGCGATGTTTTATGATCTTGATGCTCCTGTAAAATTTGCTAAAGAGGTAGAGTCTATTCTTCATGACGATGGTATTTGGCACCTTGAGCAAAGTTATATGCCTTCAATGCTTCGTCTCAATTCTTATGACACAATATGTCATGAGCATTTGGAATATTATTCACTTGGTGTTATGGAGAAAATTATGAAGGCGGCGGGACTAAAAATTGTTGATGTTGTCATGAATGCGATAAACGGTGGAAGTTTTGCCGTAACGGTAGCTAAGATTGGCAATAAAAATATACCGCAGAATCTGGTAGTGGTTAATTGGTTACTTGAGCAAGAGGATCGTATGGGTCTGAATACGCCACGTCCTTATCGTGATTTTGAAGAGCGAGTGTTCAGGCATAGAGACGACTTGATAAGACTTGTTAGAGGATTGGTCGCAAGTGGAAAAACAATCCTTGGTTACGGAGCATCCACAAAAGGAAACGTATTGTTGCAATTTTGCGGTTTGACCGCAAAAGATATTCCTGCGATTGCAGAGGTGAATCCGGATAAATTCGGTTGTTTTACACCGGGTACGCATATACCTATTATTTCCGAGCAGGAGGCCAGGGCAATGAATCCGGACTATTTTTTGGTTCTCCCATGGCATTTCAAAGAAGGTATTCTCCGGCGCGAAAAGGAGTATTTGAAAAATGGTGGAAAATTAATCTTCCCATTTCCGGAGATTGAAATGTCAGCATAATACCTATACATGAGTCACATATTTACATTAATTTCGATATTGCTTTTTTTGATATTGTATTCGAATTTACGGGATAAGGGAATTTTTTGCGGGCTGATGTTATGAATTTTCGAGTAAATAATGCATCATCTTTTGCTTCCTTTTTTTCGCCAATCCTCTGTGAACCCCCAGCTTGCCTTTCCAGTGTGCAAAGGAACCATCACAGCTGTT